>NZ_JAGEKO010000005.1:0-131401 GCF_017565345.1 Agrococcus sp. TF02-05
CCGCGCCCCGGCGGCGGTCGCGCCGGCGGTCCGGGTCGTCCCGGCGGCTTCCAGCGCCCCGGCGCTCCCGCTCCCGGTGCTCCGGGCCGCGGCGGCCCCGCGTTCGCGGGCCGTCCCGGCGGCGGTGGCCGCGGTCGCGGCGGCACGGCCGGCGCGTTCGGCAAGGGCGGCGCCAAGGGCAAGTCGCGCAAGTCGAAGCGCACGAAGCGGCTCGAGTTCGAGATGCGCGAGGCGCCGTCGATCGGCGGCGTCAAGGTCCGGCGCGGCGAGGGCGAGACGGTGCGCATGCGCCGCGGCGCATCCATCGCCGACTTCGCCGAGAAGATCGACGCGATGCCCGGCGACCTCGTCACCGTGCTGTTCCACCTCGGCGAGATGGCGACGGCGACGGAGTCGCTCGACGAGACGACCTTCGAGCTGCTGGGCGCCGAGCTGGGCTACAAGATCCAGATCGTCAGCCCCGAGGACGAGGACAAGGAGCTCCTCGAGTCGTTCGACATCGACATCGAGCAGGAGCTCGAGGACGAGACCGATGAGGACCTCGAGTACCGCTCGCCCGTCGTGACCGTCATGGGCCACGTCGACCACGGCAAGACGCGACTGCTCGACGCGATCCGCGGCGCCAACGTCATCGACGGCGAGGCCGGCGGCATCACGCAGCACATCGGCGCCTACCAGGTCTGGCAGGAGCACGAGGGCGAGGACCGCGCGCTCACCTTCATCGACACCCCGGGCCACGAGGCGTTCACCGCCATGCGCGCCCGCGGTGCGCAGGTGACCGACATCGCGATCCTCGTGGTCGCGGCGGACGACGGCATCATGCCGCAGACGATCGAGGCGCTGAACCACGCCCAGGCGGCGAACGTGCCGATCGTGGTCGCGGTCAACAAGGTCGACAAGCCCGAGGCGAACCCGGCGAAGGTGCGCCAGCAGCTCACCGAGTACGGCCTCGTCACCGAGGAGTACGGCGGCGACACGATGTTCGTCGACGTCTCGGCGCTCGCGCGCACCGGCATCGAGGACCTCCTCGAGGCCGTGCTGCTCACGGCGGATGCGGGCCTCGACCTGCGCGCGAACCCCAACAAGGAGGCGCGCGGCGTCGCCATCGAGGCGAAGCTCGACAAGGGCCGCGGCTCGGTCGCGACCGTGCTCATCCAGTCGGGGACGCTCCGCGTCGGCGACGCGATCGTCGCGGGCACCGCCTACGGCCGCGTGCGTGCCATGGTCGACGACCGCGGCGAGCTCGTGCAGGAGGCCGGTCCCTCGATGCCCGTGCAGGTGCAGGGCCTCTCGAGCGTCCCGCGCGCCGGCGACACCTTCATCGTCACCGAGGAGGACCGCACGGCTCGGCAGATCGCCGAGAAGCGCGAGGCCGTCGAGCGCAACGCGCAGCTGGCGAAGGCCCGCAAGCGCCTCTCGCTCGAGGACTTCAAGCTCGCGATGGAGCAGGGCAAGGTCGAGACGCTCAACCTCATCATCAAGGGCGACGTGTCGGGTGCCGTGGAGGCGCTCGAGGAGTCGCTCATGAAGATCGAGATCGACGACACGGTCGACCTGCGCATCATCCACCGCGGTGTCGGCGCGATCACCGAGTCGGACGTCAACCTCGCGACCGTCGACTCGGCCGTCATCATCGGCTTCAACGTCCGCCCGGACACGAAGGCCCGCGAGCGCGCCGCCCGAGAGGGTGTCGACGTGCGGTTCTACAACGTGATCTACGCGGCGATCGAGGACGTCGAGAACTCGCTCAAGGGCATGCTCAAGCCCGAGTTCGAGGAGGTCCAGTCGGGTGTCGCCGAGATCCGCGAGGTGTTCCGCTCCTCGAAGTTCGGCAACATCGCGGGCTGCATCGTCCGCTCCGGCACGATCACCCGCAACGCCAAGGCCCGCGTCATCCGCGACGGCGTCGTGCTCGCCGATGGCCTCGCCATCGAGTCGCTGCGCCGCTTCAAGGACGACGTGACCGAGGTCCGCACCGACTTCGAGTGCGGCATCGGGCTCGGCCGGTTCAACGACATCCAGATCGGCGACGAGATCGAGACGATCGAGATGGTCGAGAAGCCGCGCGTCTGACGCGCAGTACGGTGTGGGGCGGCGGCTGGCCGCCCCACACTCGTCTCAACAGGAGGAACCCATGGCAGAGAACCCCCGGGCGAGGAAGATCGCCGACCGCATCCGCGAGATCACCGTGCGCGCCCTCGAGCGCGAGGTGCGCGACCCGCGGCTCGGCTTCGTCACGATCACGGATGTGCGGGTGACGGGCGACCTGCAGCACGCGTCGATCTTCTACACGGTGTACGGCACCGACGAGGAGCGCGACGAGACGGCCAAGGCGCTCTCGAGCGCGAAGGGCGTCGTGCGGCGCGAGATCGGCAAGGGCCTCTCGCTGCGCCTCACGCCGTCGATCGAGTTCCACCTCGACGCGCTGCCCGAGAGCGCGGCGTCGATCGAGCATCTGCTCGACGAGGCGCGCCAGCGCGACCTCGCCGCGCACCGGGCGGCGGAGGCGGCGCAGTACGCCGGCGACGCCGACCCGTACCGCAAGCCGAAGGACGCGGACGACGACGAGACGGCCGCGAGCTGAGCTCCGCCGCCGGTTGAGCCACGACAGGCTCAGCCGGCGGAGGCCTCGGCGAAGCGCAGGCTGCGCGTCGCGAGGTCTGCCTCCGTCAGGCGCGCGCGGATGCGCTCGCCGGGCGACGCATCCGTCTCGCACATCGCCTCGGTGGGCGGATCGATGAGCTGGATCGTCGCGCCCTCCTTGCGCGCCTGGACGACCACGGCGTCGAACTCCTCGCCGATGCGGTGTCTGAGCACCGCGATCTCGACCGCGTCGACCGACGCCCGCTCGAGCGCTCCCGCGATCCGGCTCGACTCCTGCATGATCTCGGGGAGCCCCTCGAGGCCCCGGGTCGCCCACGCGGGCACTTCGCGCCCGTTCGCGATCGCCTCGCAGTGCGCGAGCACGAACCGATCGACGAGCCGCCGCAGCGGCGCCGTCGCGTGCGCGTACGGGGCGCCGATCGCCGCCTGCACCCACTCCGACGCATCCGACGCATCCGCCGCCTCGTCGACGACGCGGTACGACGCGCCGCGGAACAGCCGCCGCGCGGCCTGCAGGATCGCGAGCGTCGACGGCTCCGAGCGGTCGAGCCGCCGCAGGAAGTCGCCGTAGTGCTCGTCCTCGCGCCATGGCTCGCCGATCGCGGCGACCTCCGCCCGGAAGGCGCGCACGTCCGCCTCGGGCGGGCGCGGCATCGTGCGGAGGATCCCCGCGCCCGCGCCGAGCATGAGGCGCGCGGCCTCCATGCCGGTCATGAGCGAGAGCTGCGCGTTCCAGCGCTCGACGGGCAGCAGCTCGCGGCGCACGAGGCGGTAGTCGTCGCCGTCGCGCTCGATCTCCTCCTCGGGCATGTCGAGGCTCGCGCCGCCCCGCTCGGCCTCGAGCGCGATCCGCAGCTCGCCGACCTCGCGCAGCAGCGCGAGCATCGCGTCGCCCTCCTCGAGCAGCCGCTGCGCCTCGGCGTAGCTGCGCTGCGCGCGCGAGCGCACCCGCGCGCGCTCGAGACCGACGCGCACGGCGCGACCCGCCGCATCCAGCCCGAACGACCACACGTACGCGCCGCGCACCTCGCCCGCGAGCAGGCTCGCGGCACCCTCGCTCACGACCGCGGGGTGCAGCGGCACGCGGCCGTCGGGCGCGTACATCGTCTGGCCGCGGCGGCGCGCCTCGGCGTCGATCGCGCCGCCCGGCTCGGCGAACGCGGCGACGTCGGCGATCGCGTAGTGCACGCGGTAGCCGTCGCCGTCGCGCTCGAGGTGCAGCGCCTGGTCGAGATCGGTCGAGCCCTCGGGGTCGATCGTGATGAAGGGGATGCCGGTGCGGTCGGCGTCCGGCAGCCGCGGAGCGGCCGCGAATGCCTCGGCCTCGGCGATCGCGGCGGGCGGGAAGGCCGCGTCGAGCCCGAGCTCGACGCGGATCGCCTCGAGGGCGGCGGCGAGGTCGTCGCTCGGAGCGGTGACGCGCTGGTGTCGAGCCGGCATGCCGCTCAACCTACCGAGCGCACCCGAGCGTCAGTCGGGCAGCCGCACGGCATCGGCCTCGCGCACGATGAGGCCGTCGGCGGCGAGCGAGGCGAGCGCGCGCTCGAGCTGCTCGGCGTCGTGCCAGCGCTCGTGCAGCTCGGCGGGGGAGAGCGGCACGTCGACCGCCCGCAGCGCGCGCAGCACCGTGCCGCGCGCCTGCCGGTCGCTGCCCTCGAACCGCGCTTGCCGCGGCGCGCGCTTGCCCTCGAACGGCGGGTAGTCCGCGGCCCGCCACGCGCACGCGTCGGCGATCGGGCACTCGTCGCAGCGCGGGGCGCGGGCGGTGCAGACGAGGGCGCCGAGCTCCATGAGCGCGATGGAGACGACGGATGCGTCGGCGCGGCCCTCGGGCAGCAGCGCTTCGACGTCGGCGAGGTCGCGCTTCGCGGCCGGTCCCGCCTCGCCCCGGCCGTGCACGGCGCGCGCGACGACGCGGCGCACGTTCGTGTCGACCACGGGATGCCGGTCGCCGAAGTGGAAGACGGCGACCGCGCGCGCCGTGTAGTCGCCGACGCCCGGCAGGGCCAGGAGCGACGGGACGTCGCGCGGCACCTCGCCGCCGTGCCGCTCGACGATCGCGCGCGCGGTGTCCTGCAGCCGCAGCGCGCGGCGCGGGTAGCCGAGCGTGCCCCACTGCCGGAGCACCTCGTGGGTCGGCGCGTCGGCGAGGTCGGCGGGCGTCGGCCAGCGCGCGAGCCAGCGGTCGATCTCGACCGCGACGCGCGCCGCTTGCGTCTGCTGCAGCATGACCTCGCTCACGAGCGTGCCCCACGCGTCGAAGTCGGGGCGCCGCCACGGCAGGTCGCGCGCGCTCGAGCGGTACCAGTCCGCGAGCGCGGTCGTGGAGCGGTCGCCGAGCATCCCGCCAGCGTAGACGCGCGAGCGGACCCCGGCCCGGCAGACCGCCTCGATAGCGTCGAGGCATGACCCACGCCGAGCAGATGCCGCCCGCCCGACCGCCGCTGCCGCATCCGTCGCACCCGGCTCCCGCCGGCGGGCCGATCCCCACGGCCGCCTGGCCCGCGCCGCCGACGTGGCACGAGCCTGCCGTCGACGTCGCGGCCGCCGCGACGGCCGCCCGGGGCCGCAGCCTCGCGCCCGACCTCGCGCGCGGGCTCATGCTGCTGCTCATCGGCCTCGCGAACGTGCCGTGGCTGCTGCACGGCCGCGAGCAGGGGCTCTCGAGCGCGCACCAGCTCGGCCACGACGGTGCCGACCTCGGCTACCAGCTCCTCTCGCTCGTCGTGATCGACGGGCGTGCCTACCCGCTGTTCGCGTTCCTGTTCGGCTACGGCATCTGGCAGCTCTACAGCCGACAGTCGGCGGCCGGCACGCCGTGGCGCGAGGCGCGGCGCATCCTGCAGCGGCGGCACGCGTGGATGGTCGCGATCGGCGCGGTGCACGCGCTGCTGCTGTGGTTCGGCGACATCGTCGGCGCCTACGGGCTCACGGGGCTCGTCGTCGTCGCGCTGCTGCTGCGCCGCTCCGACCGCGTGCTGCGCATCGTCGCGTGGGTGCTCGCGGGCCTGCTCGCGCTCTTCGCGGCGATGAGCTTCGCGGGCGGGCTGCTGCTCGGCACGGGCATCGCCGGCGACCTCTCCTCCCTGGCGGGCGGCGGTCTCGCGACGCCCGCGGGCGAGCCGAGCTACCCGTGGTTCGCGCTCCAGAGCCTGGGGCTGTGGCTCCTCGCGACGCCCGGGCAGCTGCTCGCGCTCACCGTGCCGCTCGCGGTCGTGCTCGGGATGCTCGCCGCTCGCCGCGGCCTGCTCGACCGACCGCGCGACCACCGGCGGACGCTCGTGGGCATCGCGGTGGTCGGCATCGCGATCGGCTGGGCCGGCGGCGCGCTCGCCGCGGCGCAGTTCGCCGGACTCGTGCTCGACCCCGCGCTCTCGTGGGGCACGATGGGCGTCTCGAGCCTCGCGGGCGTCGCGGGCGGCATCGGCTACGCGGCGCTCTTCGCGCTCGCCGCGGCGGCGATCGGCGAGCGGCGCGGCATCGTCGTGCGCGCGCTCGCGGCGGTCGGCAAGCGCTCGCTCTCGAGCTACCTGCTGCAGTCGGTGCTGCTCGTGCCGACGCTCGCGGCGTGGGGATTCGGGCTCGGCTCGACGCTCACGCCGCTCGCCGCGGCCGGCGTCGCGGTGGCCGCGTGGCTCGTGAGCGTCGCCGTCGCGCTCGTGCTCGACGCGCGCGGCACGCGCGGACCGGCCGAGGCGCTGCTGCGGCGCCTCGCCTACGGCTCGCGGCCCGTCGCCCCGCCGACGCCCGTCGCGTGAGCGCCTAGGCTGACGCCATGATCGACCGCTCGCTGCTCATGCAGGCCGCCTCCTGGACGCCCGAGCAGAAGGCGCTCTACACCGACCTCGTCGACCAGCTGCTGCGCCGCAACCCCCGCGGTCGCAGGCTCTTCGCCGTCGAGGGGCGCGACGGGGTCGGCAAGACGCGCTTCGCGGATGCGCTCCAGGTCGCGTTCGCACGCGCGGGCGTCGAGGCGTTCCGCGCGAGCGCCGACGACTTCCACCGGCCGCAGGCGTTCCGCTACCGGCAGGGGCGCGACTCGCCGAAGGGCTACTACGAGGACGCGTTCGACGTCGAGCTGCTCGACCGCGTGCTGCTGCACCCGTTCCGGATGGGCGGGTCGACGGGCTTCGTGACGCGCGCCTTCGACCTCCACGCCGACCGCAGCGTCGAGATGGAGTGGGAGACCGCCGGGCCCGACGTCGTGCTCGTCGTCGACGGCGTCTTCCTGCAGCGGCCGGCGCTCGCGGGCAAGTGGCACGCGGTCGTCTACCTCGACGCCGACGAGCGCACGAGGGGAGAGCGGATGCGCGCTCGGGACGGCGTGCACCCCGAC
Source organism: Agrococcus sp. TF02-05 (assembly GCF_017565345.1). Taxonomy (NCBI): domain Bacteria; kingdom Bacillati; phylum Actinomycetota; class Actinomycetes; order Micrococcales; family Microbacteriaceae; genus Agrococcus; species Agrococcus sp. TF02-05. The sequence goes on from NZ_JAGEKO010000005.1 coordinate 6,941, forward strand.
CTGCGCCACGAGTCGCACCGCCGCTACCGCGAGGCCCACGACCTCTACGAGCGGGCCGTGGACCCGCGCCGGAAGGCGGCGTTCATCGTCGAGAACAGCGACTGGCGCCGCCCCGTGCAGGTGTTCGCCGACTCCTGCTGACTAGGCGAGCTGCCGCACGACCGACGCCGGCAGGAAGCGGCCGGAGCGCTCGACCTCGTGCACGAGCTCGACGAGCGCCGCGTTGACCGGCGCCTCGCGACCGGCGCGCGCCGCCGCTTCGACGACCGCGCCGTTGATCATGTCGACCTCGGTCGGCTGCCCGCGCCGGATCGACTGCTGCGTCGAGCCGAGGTTCGGCACCTCGCCCATCCGTGCCCGGATGCGCAGCGGCACCTGCTGCGCGACGCGGTGCGGTGCCCATGCGAGCAGCCGCACGAGCAGGGGCGAGAGCCCCTGCATCGGCTGGAAGCGCACGCCGCTCGCGAGGCCGACGCGCGCGCACTCGCGCATCGAGGCGACCATCACGCGCCGCAGCCCCGGGTCGCCGATCACGTCCTGCACCGGGTGTCCGACGATCGCGGGGATCGCGTTGACCATGTTGATGAGCAGCTTCGTCCACTGCGAGCCCTCGAGGTCGGCCGTCCGCTCGATCGGCATCACTTCGCCGAGCAGCGCCGCGAAGCGCTCGCCCTCGGCACCGCCGACGATCGTCGGGTTCGCGGCCGTGATCGTCACGACGCCCGGCTCGAGCGAGTTCGCGGCGATGAGCGAGAGCGCGCCGGCGACGCGCTCGTGCCCGAGCAGCCGCCCGGCCGCGCGCTCGCCGTAGAGGCCGTTCTGCGCCACGAGCAGCGGCACGCCGGCCAGCTGCCCGCGGTTCGCCTCGAGCGCGTCCGCGGTGCCGGTCGCCTTGACGGCGAGGATCGCGACGTCGGGCACCTCCTCGAGCCGCTCGAGCGCCGTCACGGCGGCGGTGTGCGTGCCGAAGCCGCCGCGGAGCCGCAGCCCGTGCTCGCGCATCGCCTCGAGGTTCGCGCCCCGCGCCGTGACGGTGACGTCGTGCCCCGCGGCCTGCAGCAGCGCCGCCATGGTGCCGCCGATCGCGCCGGCGCCGATGACGGCGACGCGCTGCCGGGGCGCCCGCTCCGCTTCGCTCGCCATGCTGGGAGGCTACCGGCCGATCCGGCCGCGACCGGCGGCCAGGAGCTGACCGGGACGAGCGTCTACACTCGCCTGGTGCCCTCCGACACCGACGCCCCCGACGGCATCCTGCTCGTCGACAAGCCGCAGGGCATCACGAGCCACACCGCCGTGAGCCGCGCGCGGCGGGCCCTCGGCACCCGCAAGGTCGGCCACGCGGGCACGCTCGACCCGATGGCGACGGGCCTGCTCATCCTCGGCGTCGGCCCCTCGACACGGCTGCTGACGCACATCGTCGGGCTCGACAAGACCTACACCGCCACGATCGCGCTCGGCGCGACGACGACGACCGACGACGCCGAGGGCGACGAGACGACGACGGCGGATGCGTCCCACCTGACGCGCGACGACCTCACGGCACCGATGGCGGCCCTCACGGGCGAGATCGAGCAGGTGCCCTCCTCGGTGAGCGCGATCAAGGTCGACGGCGAGCGCGCCTACGCGCGCGTCCGCGCGGGGGAGGAGGTCGAGCTCGCCGCCCGGCCCGTGACGGTCTCACGCTTCGAGGTGCTCGGATTCCGGCCCGGCGTGCGCGCCGAGGTCGACGTGGTCGTCGACTGCTCGAGCGGCACCTACATCCGCGCGCTCGCGCGCGACCTCGGCGCGGCGCTCGGCGTCGGCGGGCACCTCACCGCGCTCCGCCGCTCGCGCATCGGCCCGTTCGAGGTCGAGGGCGCGCCGCTCGCCGACGCGCTGCCCGAGGGCGCTCGCGCGCTGCTCGAGCCGCCCGCCCGCGCCGCCTCCCGCATCCTGCCCGTCGCCCTGCTCGACGACGAGCGCGCGGCGAACCTCGCCCACGGCCGCCGCACGATCGCCCTCGAGGGGGAGCGCGGCCTCGTCGCGGCCGTGCACGGCGACCGGCTCGTCGGCATCGCCCGCGCCGAGGGGCGGCGGCTGCTGCCCGTGACGAACTTCCCGACCGGGGGCGCCTCGTGATCAGCTGGCTCATGCTCGCGCAGGCGATCGCCTTCGGCGTCATCGGCGCGATCGTCGCGGTCGTGGGGCTCATGAAGCGCCCGTTCAACGACTTCGTGCTCGGCGCCGCGGCGTTCACGCTGCTCGCGCTCGTCGTGCAGGCGATCGCGTCGATCATCGCGCCGTTCACGGGCGCGGGCCCGACGGGCGACCTGCTCGAGTACTGGACGTACCTGCTCACCGCGCTCGTCATCCCGCCCGGCGCGGTGCTGTGGGCGCTCGTCGACAAGAAGGGGCAGTGGTCGACGCTCATCGTGGGCATCGGCATCCTCGCGTGCGCGGTGATGGTCTACCGCATGCACCAGATCTGGTTCGTGCAGATCGCCTGACCGCCGCCGCGGCGGGGCGGCCACCGCGGGATCGCTAGACTCGACCGAGTGAATGAGCGCAAGCACGCCGGCATCGGCCGAGTCCTGATCGCGGTGTACGCGGTGCTCGCGATGGCCGCGACGGGCCGCTCCTTCGTGCAGATCGTGCAGCGCTTCGACGAGGCCCCGCTCGCGTACTCGCTGAGCGCCGTCGCCGCCGTCGTCTACATCGTCGCGACCGTCGCGCTCGCGAGCCCGAGGGATGCGTGGCGTCGCGTCGCGCTCGCGGCCGTCTGCTTCGAGCTCGTCGGCGTGCTCGTCGTCGGCACGCTCTCGCTCGTCGCGCCGGAGCTCTTCGCGCACGACTCCGTCTGGAGCTACTTCGGCATGGGCTACCTCTTCATCCCCGCCGTGCTGCCGTTCCTCGGCCTGTGGTGGCTGCGCGCGAGCAGCGAGCGGGTGGCCGCGTGAGCGACCTCGCCGAGCGCGGGCTCGGTTGGGTCGAGCAGCTCGAGGCGGCGCCGAGCGCCATCACGATCGGCAAGTTCGACGGCGTGCACATCGGCCACCGGCGCATCCTGCAGCAGCTGCGCGCGATCGCCGACGCCGAGGGCCTCGTGACGACCGTCGTCACCTTCGACCGCAACCCGCTCGAGGTCGTGCGGCCCGACCGCGCGCCCTTGCCGCTCGTCTCGCTACGGCACAAGGTCGAGCTGCTGCGCGACGCCGGCGCCGACCGCGTGGTCGTCATCCCGTTCACGGCCGAGACCGCCGCGCAGCCGGCGGAGGAGTTCTCGCAGCGCGTGCTCTTCGAGGGGCTCGGCGCCCGCGTGCTGCTCGTCGGCGACGACTTCCGCTTCGGGCACCGGGGCGCGGGCGACGCGGCGATGCTGCGCGCGCACGCCGAGCCGCGCGGCGCGCGCGTCGAGTCGATCGACGACATCTGCTTCGCCGACGGCCGCCGCGTCTCGTCGACCTGGATCCGCGAGGCGCTCGGCCTCGGCCGCATCCAGGAGGCGAACGCGATGCTCGGCCGCCGGCACCTGCTGCGCGGCGACGTCGTGCGCGGCTTCCAGCGCGGCCGCGCGCTCGGCTACCCGACGGCCAACCTCGGCTCGCCCGTCGAGGGCTTCGTGCCCGCCGACGGCGTCTACGCGGCGATCGCGCGCGTCGACGCGGGCGCCTTCCCCGCGGCGGTCTCGATCGGCGACAACCCGACGTTCGACGGCGTCGCCGCGAAGACCGTCGAGGCGTACCTCCTCGACGTCGACCTCGACCTCTACGACCGGCCGATCGAGCTCGAGCTCATCGACTTCGTGCGCCCGATGCACCGCTTCGAGAGCCTCGACGAGCTCGTCGCGCAGATGGGCCGCGACGTCGAGCGCACGCGCGAGCTCGTCGCGGCCGCGTCCGCCTGACCGACGGGTCCGCCGCGCCGCACCGAGGCGGGGCACCGGTCGGTAGACTGCCGTGACCCATCCGCCGCCCCGATCCGCGGGAGCGGCCCGGCCAGGGCAAGAAGGAACAGCGTGACATCGACCAGCGCAGCGCTCGCGCCCGCAGAGCGCGCCGTCCAGCTGCTCGGCAGCGACCTCTCCGAGGTCGCCCTCCGGCGGCACCTCGAGGGGCTGCCCGCGGTCGACGCGGTCGGCCTCGAGGCCCGCGCGGCGCGCTTCGGCACCCGCTCGATCAAGACGTCGTCGAAGGCCCAGGCCCTCGACCTCGCGATCCGCATGATCGACCTCACGACCCTGCAGGGCGCCGACACGCGCGGCAAGGTCCGCTCGCTCGTCGCGAAGGCGCTCGTGCCCGACGCGAACGACCCCTCGACGCCCCGGCCCGCCGCCGTCTGCGTCTACGGCGACATGGTCGGCCACGCCGTCGAGGCGCTCGGCTCGGCGTGGAGCGCCGGCAAGGACGACGGCATCAACGTCGCCGCCGTCGCGACCGCGTTCCCCGCGGGCCGCGCGAGCATCGAGGTCAAGCTGCAGGACACCCGCGACGCCGTCGCCGCGGGCGCCGACGAGATCGACATGGTCATCGACCGGGGCGCGTTCCTCGAGGGCAACTACGGCAAGGTCTTCGACGAGATCGTGCTGACGAAGGAGGCGTGCCGCCGCGCGGACGGCTCGTACGCGCACCTCAAGGTCATCCTCGAGACCGGCGAGCTCCACACCTACGACAACGTGCGCCGCGCCTCGTGGCTCTCGATCCTCGCGGGCGGCGACTTCATCAAGACCTCGACCGGCAAGGTGCAGCCCGCGGCGACGCTGCCCGTCACGCTCCTCATGCTGCAGGTCGTGCGCGACTGGGAGCGGCTCACGGGGGAGCGCATCGGCGTGAAGCCCGCGGGCGGCATCTCGACCGCGAAGGATGCGATCAAGCACCTCGTCGCGGTCGCCGAGACGTGCGGCGAGGCGTGGCTCGACCCGAAGCTCTACCGCTTCGGCGCCTCGAGCCTGCTCAACGACGTGCTGCTGCAGCGCCAGAAGCTCACCACCGGCCGCTACTCCGGCCCCGACTACGTCACGATCGACTGAAGGCACCATGGCATTCCTCGACTACGCGCCGGCTCCCGAGTCGACGTCCATCCTCTCGCTGCGGGAGGACTACCGCCTCTGGATCGGCGGCGAGTGGGTGACGGGCGGCGGCGAGCCGTTCGCCTCCGTCTCCCCGAGCACCGAGCAGCAGATCGCGACCTTCGCGTACGCCGACGAGGGCGATGTGGATGCGGCGGTGCGCGCCGCGCGCGCGGCCTTCCGCGACGTGTGGGGCCCGATGTCGGGCCGCGACCGCGGCAAGTTCCTCTTCCGCATCGCGCGCATCCTGCAGGAGCGCGCCCGCGAGCTCGCGGTCGCCGAGTCGCTCGACAACGGCAAGCCGATCCGCGAGACGCGCGACGCCGACATCCCGCTCGTGGCCCAGTGGTTCTTCCACTGCGCCGGCTGGGCCGACAAGCTCGACCACCTCGGGCTCGGCGCCGCGCCGCGGCCGCACGGCGTCGCCGCGCAGGTCATCCCGTGGAACTTCCCGCTGCTCATGCTCGCGTGGAAGGTCGCGCCGGCGCTCGCGGCGGGCAACACCGTCGTGCTGAAGCCCGCCGAGACGACCCCGCTCACGGCGATGCTCTTCGCCGAGGTCTGCGAGCAGGCCGGGCTCCCGGCGGGCGTCGTCAACCTCGTGACGGGCGACGGCGCGACCGGCGCGGCGCTCGTGCGCCACCCCGACGTCGACAAGGTCGCCTTCACGGGCTCGACCGCGGTGGGCCGCGAGATCGCGAAGGCGCTCGCGGGCACCGACAAGAAGCTCACGCTCGAGCTCGGCGGCAAGGGCGCGAACATCGTCTTCGACGACGCCCCGCTCGACCAGGCGATCGAGGGCATCGTCGACGGCATCTTCTTCAACCAGGGGCAGGTGTGCTGCGCCGGCAGCCGGCTGCTCGTGCAGGAGAACGTGCACGACGCGGTGATGGACCGCCTCAAGGAGCGCATGGCGACGCTCCGGGTCGGCGACCCGCTCGACAAGAACACCGACGTCGGCGCGATCAACTCGAGCGAGCAGCTCGAGCGCATCACGCGGCTCGTCGACCGCGGCGTCGCCGAAGGCGGCGAGGCCTGGAGCCCCGCGTGCGAGCTGCCGCAGGAGGGCTACTGGTTCGCGCCCACCGTCATCACGGGCGTCGAGGCCTCGTCGACGATCGCGCGCGAGGAGATCTTCGGCCCGGTGCTCTCGGTGCTCACGTTCCGCACGCCCGACGAGGCGATCGCGAAGGCCAACAACACGCCCTACGGCCTCTCGGCCGGCATCTGGAGCGACAAGGGCTCGCGCGTGCTCGCGATCGCCGACAAGCTCCGCGCGGGCGTCGTGTGGACCAACACGTTCAACAAGTTCGACCCGGCGAGCCCCTTCGGAGGCTACAAGGAGTCGGGCTACGGCCGCGAGGGCGGCGTGCAGGGCATGCAGGCGTACCTGAAGGCAGGCGAGCGATGACCACGACCACGAAGACCACCACGCGCCTCGACGTCCCGAAGACCTACAAGCTCTTCATCGGCGGTGCCTTCCCGCGCAGCGAGTCCGGCCGCGTGACCGAGGTGCGCGACGGCGAGGGCCGCTTCGTCGCGAACGTCGCGAAGGCGTCCCGCAAGGATGCGCGCGAGGCCGTGCGCGCGGCCCGCAAGGCCCAGCCGGGCTGGGCGGGCGCGACCGCGTACAACCGCGGCCAGGTGCTCTACCGCGTCGCCGAGGTGCTCGAGGGCCGCAAGGCGCAGTTCGTCGACGAGCTGCAGCGCACCGAGGGCCTCTCGGCCGCGCGCGCTCGCGCGCAGGTCGAGGAGGCGATCGACCTGTGGGTGTGGCACGCCGGCTGGACCGACAAGATCGCCCAGGTCGCGGGCTCCGCGAACCCCGTCGCCGGCCCGTACTTCAACATCTCGGTGCCCGAGCCGACCGGCGTCGTCGCGATCGTCGCGCCGCAGTCGCAGGGGCTGCTCGGCCTCACGTCGGTCGTCGCGCCCGCGCTCGTGATGGGCAACGCGGTCGTCGTCATCCCCGCCGCGTCGTCGCCGCTCGTGGCGATCTCGCTCGCCGAGGTGCTCGCGACGAGCGACCTGCCGGGCGGCGTCGTCAACGTGCTCACGGGTGACCCGGCCGAGCTCGCGCCGTGGCTCGCGAGCCACGCCGACGTCAACGCGCTCGACCTCACGGGCGCGGGTGACCTCGACTGGGTCTCGCTCGAGGTCGCCGCGGCCGACACGCTCAAGCGCGTCATCCGCCCCGAGCCGGGCATCGCGCCCGAGACGCCGCAGCGCATCCTCGCCCTGACGGAGACGAAGACCGTCTGGCACACCAAGTCGCGCATGTAGCGGCGGGCATGTCGGGGTCCCACGGGCACAGCCCCGGTGTCGGCGGCAGTGCCGATGGCAGTGCCGCGGCCGGTTCGCGCCGGCTCGCGGTCGCGTTCGGCATCACGGCGGTGCTCTTCGCCGCGCAGGTCGTGGGCTCGATCGTCACGGGCTCGCTCGCGCTGCTCGTCGACACGGTGCACATGCTCACCGACGTCGCGGGGCTCGGCGTCGCGCTGGGCGCGCAGCGGCTCGTGCAAGCCGCCCCGAGCGGGCGCCGCACGTGGGGGCTCGTGCGCGTCGAGGTGCTCGCCGCGGCGGCGCAAGCGGCGGCGCTGCTCATCGTCGCGCTCGTCGTGGTCGTCGAGGGCGTGCGCCGCATCGCCGAGCCGACCGAGGTGCCGGGGCCGCTGCTGCTCGCCTTCGGCGCAATCGGCCTCGCGGGCAACCTCGTCGCGCTCGCGGTGCTCGCGGGCGGCCGCGGCTCGAGCCTCAACCTGCGAGCGGCGTTCCTCGAGGTCGTGAACGACGCGATCGGCTCGGTCGCGGTCATCGCGGCGGCGGTCGCGATCTGGCTGTGGGGCTTCCAGCAGGCCGACCTCATCGCGAGCGCGCTCGTCGCGGTGCTCATCGTGCCGCGCTCGCTCGCCCTCCTGCGCGACAGCGGCCGGATCCTGCTCGAGTCGACGCCGCAGGAGCTCGACCTCGACGACGTGCGCGCGCACCTCATGGAGGTCGAGCACGTCATCTCGGTGCACGACCTGCACGCGTCGACGCTTGGCACGGGACTGCACCAGCTCACGGCGCACGTCGTGGTCGAGGAGTCGTGCTTCGCCGACGGCCACGCGCCGCGAGTGCTCGATGCGCTGCAGGAGTGCGCGGCCGAGCACTTCCCGCTCTCGCTCGAGCACGCCACCTTCCAGCTCGAGCCGCCCGGCCACGCCGACCACGAGCCGCACCTCCACGCCTGAGCGCCGTCGCGGCTGGGTGGTACCGATGTGCCGCTCGGCGAGGGCGCGAGCGACCATCGAGTACCGCCGTCGCGGCTGGGTGGTACCGATGTGCCGCTCGGCGAGGCTGCGAGCGACCAATCGGTACTACCCTCGCACGTGGCGCAGCGGCGCGGAGAGCCTGCCGAGCGTCAGCGGATGGCGCTCGCGAAGTCGACCCACCGCATCCGCGGGGCGACGCCCTCGGCTGCCGCCGCGAGCCGCTCGTCGTCCGTGACGAGCGCGTCGGCCTGGAGCGAGGCGACCGCGAGCAGCTCGGCGGCACCGATCTCCGCCCAGTCGAGCCGCGCGGCGATGCGCCACGCGACCGAGCGCGAGACGCGGTCGGCGAGCAGCCGCACCTTGAGCGCCGCGACCGCCTCGAGCTGCGCACGCCCCTCAGCCTCGTCGAGCGTGCCCGCGCGCACCTCGTCGTAGAGCAGCTGCATCGCCTGCGAGCGCAGCGCCCCGGTGCTGACGAGGGAGTGCTCGCCGACGTCGACGCGCTCGCGCACGCTCCGCAGGGCCGTCGGCGCGTCGATCGCGAAGCGGGTCATCAGCAGCTCGACTCGATGAGATCGGCGTACCAGCGGCAGCCGGCGAGCCACGTGTCGACGCGGATGCGCTCGTCGCGCGCGTGCAGCGTCAGCCGCTCCTCGCGCGTCATCTCGAACGGCGCGAAGCGGTAGACGCGGTCGGTGATGCGGTGCGCGTGGCGGCCGTCGGTGCCGCCGAGCATGACGTACGGCACGGTCTGCACGTCGGGCCGCGCTCGCGCGATCGCCGCCTCGATCGCGTCCCAGCCGCGGCCGGCGGAGGGGCTCTCGGGGCTCGGCCCGTGCCCGTGCAGCACGTCGAGCTCGACTCGCGGGTCGGCGATCGCGCGCCGCACGTGCTCGAGCGTCTCGTCGACCGAGGAGCCGAGCGCGATGCGCGCGTTCACGACCGCGGTCGCCTCCTCCGCGAGCGCGTTCGGCGCCGCCGCGCCCTGCAGCTGCGTCACGACCGCCGTCGTCGCGAGCATCGCCCGCGTCTCGTCGCCGCGCGCGAGGATCCGCTCGACGAGCGGCCGAGCACGCCGCACGCGCCGCAGCACCGCGCCCTGCGCGCCCGGCGCATCCGCCCCGAGCAGCTCGAGCATGCGCAGCGCCGGCTCGGGCAGCGAGCGGGGGAAGGGGGAGCGGTCGAGCCGCCGGATCGCCCGCGCGAGCCGCGACGTCGCCGGCAGCCGCGGCGGCGTCGACGCGTGCCCGCCCACCTGGGCCACGCGCACCCGGATGTTCGCGAAGCCCTTCTCGGCCACCCCGACGACCGCGACGTCGCGCGAGAGCCCCGCGATCGGCGGCTCGATGATCGCGCCGCCCTCGTCGAGCGCCCACGCGGGCCGCACGCCGCGCGCGTCGAGCTCCGCGATCGCGGAGGCCGCGCCCGAGCCCATCGTCTCCTCGTCGTGCCCGAAGACGAGCCACACGTCGCGCTCGGGCGCGAAGCCGGCCGCGAGCAGCGCCTCGACGCCCACGCAGATGGCGACGAGCGAGCCCTTGTCGTCGAGGGTGCCGCGCCCCCACACGTGCGTGCCGTCGCGGTGGCCGGAGTAGGGCGGATGCGTCCAGCCGGCCTCGGGGGCGGGAACGACGTCCTGGTGGGCCATGAGGAGCGCCGGGCGGCCCTCGCCGCGGCCCGGCCAGCGCGCGAGGATCGTGTCGCCGACGAGCTCGACCTCGAGCGCGGCGAAGAGCCGCGGGAATCGCTCCTCGAGCGCGGCCCGGAACGCTGGCAGCTGCTCGGGCCGCTCGGTCGGCACGCGCACGAGCGCGATGAGGTGGTCGACGGCGTCCTCGGCGATCAGCACGTCGGCAGGCTATCGTCACGAGCGATGGAGCTGCGGGAGCCGGACGAGCTGCTGGCGGCGCTGCGCGACTCGGGGAGCGTCTTCCCCGAGCGCGAGCTCGCCGAGCTCCAGCGCGCCGCGAGGATCGACGACCCGTGGATGATCGAGATGATGGTCGAGCGCCGCACGCTCGGCGAGCCGATCGAGCACATCGTCGGCAGCGCGCGCTTCGCCGAGCTGCGCATCGCCGTGCACCAGGGGGTCTTCGTGCCGCGCCGGCGCACCGAGCTGCTCGCGACGCTCGCCGCCGACCTGCTGCGCGAGGCCGCCGAGCGCGAGCCGCGAGCGCCGCGGCTGCTCGACCTCGGCTGCGGCTCGGGCGCGATCGCGGCGCTCGCGATGCACCGGGTGCCGGGCGTCGAGGTCGTCGCGATCGACGCCGACGCGGGTGCGGTCGCGTGCGCTCGAGAGAACCTGCCGGGCGCGCTCGTCCTCCGTGCCGACTCGCTCGACGGCCTCGACGCATCCGCGCCCTTCGACGTCATCGCCGCGAACCTGCCCTACGTGCCCACCGCCCACCTCGTGCACCTGCCGCGCGAGGCGGCGGAGTTCGAGCCGCTGATCGCGCTCGACGGCGGCGTCGACGGCCTCGACCCGCTCGCCGAGCACGCGCCCGCGATGGTGCGGCTCCTCGCGCCCGGCGGCATCGCGCTCGTCGAGCTCGCGCCGCTCCAGGTCGAGGCGGCCGCCGACCTCGTCGCGGCGGCGGGCTTCCGCGACTCGGCCGTGCGCGCCGAAGACGAGCTCGGCGCGACCGTGCTCGTCGCGACCCGCTGACCGCGCCGCCTGGCACTACCGTGGAGGCCGAGCCGAAGGAGGCCTGCAGTGTCCGTCGAGCACAACACCCGCGAGATCGAGGACGGGGTCGTCACCGACCTGCGCGAGCGGATGACCTACGGCTCCTACCTGGGGCTCGACTCGCTGCTCGCGTCGCAGCACCCGCGAAGCCGCCCGGAGCACCACGACGAGATGCTCTTCATCATCCAGCACCAGACGACCGAGCTCTGGCTCAAGCTCGTCATCCACGAGCTCGACGACGCGAGGAGGCTGCTCGCCGCCGACGACCTCGGCGCGGCGCTCAAGCGCATCGCGCGCGTCAAGCACATCCAGGAGGTGCTGACGCAGCAGTGGTCGGTGCTCGCGACCCTCACGCCCACCGAGTACGCGCAGTTCCGCGGCGCGCTCGAGGGCGCATCCGGCTTCCAGAGCGCCCAGTACCGCATGGTCGAGTTCGCGCTCGGCAACAAGCACGAGCGCATGCTGCAGGTCTTCGAGTCGAGCCCCGACGAGCACGCGGCGCTCGCGGCCGAGCTGGAGCGCCCGAGCCTCTACGACGAGTTCCTGCGCTTCCTCGCCCGGCACGGCCACGACGTGCCCGCCGAGGTGCTCGAGCGCGACGTCACGAAGGCGCACGTCTACACCGAGTCGCTCGTGCCGGTCCTCCAGCGCATCTACGAGGGTGCGGCCGAGCCCGGCGCGGCCGACTGGCGCGCCTACGAGACGTGCGAGGAGCTCGTCGACCTCGAGGACAACTTCCAGTTCTGGCGCTTCCGGCACCTCCGCACCGTGACCCGAACGATCGGTCGCAAGACCGGCACGGGCGGCTCGAGCGGCGTCGACTTCCTCGCCCGCGCGCTCGACCTGACGTTCTTCCCCGAGCTCTACGCCGTCCGCACGCGGATCGGCACGTGACGGCACCGGTCGTCGCCCGAGTCGCGCACGCGCGCATCGGCGGTCGGTGGGTGACGGATGCGGTGGTCGGGCTGAGCGCGACGGGCATGCGGCTCATGCCGGAAGACAGGGCGCCGCGGCGCATCGCGCGCATCGAGGGTGCGCTGCTGCCGCCGCTCACCGACGCGCACGTGCACCTCGGGCTCTGCGACGCGGCGCGCGACCAGCCGACCGCGCTCGGCCGCGTGCTCGACCTCGGCTGGGCGCCGAGCGAGCTGCCGGGGCTCGTCGCCGCCGTCGAAGCCGCGCATCGCGGGGTCGAGGCGCGCTTCGCCGGGCCGTTCCACGCGGCCGTCGGCGGTTATCCGTCCGACCGCGCGTGGGCGCCGCCGGGATCCGTCGTCGAGCTCGCGACCCCGAGCGAGGCCGTGCGCGCGGTGCGCGCACAGCTGCAGGCTGGCGCAGCGGCGATCAAGATCACGCTCAGCGGCGACGACGGGCCCGTCCTCGACGACGAGGCGCTGGCCGTGATCGTCGCCGAGGCGCGCGCGGCGGGGCTGCCGGTCGTCGCCCACGCGCGCGGCGCGGGGCAGGTCGAGCGAGCGATCGCGGCCGGTGTCGACGTGCTCGCGCACGCGCCGTGGACCGAGCGGCTCGACGACGCCGTGATCCGCGAGGCCGCGGCCCGGCAGACGTGGATCTCGACGCTCGCGATGCACGAGCGCGACGGCGATGAGGGCGCGCTCGCCCGCGCGACCGACAACCTCGGCCGCTTCGCCGCCGCGGGCGGGGCGGTCGCGTACGGCACCGACCTCGGCAACGGGCTCGACCGCTTCGACCTCGACCCGGCCGAGGTCGCCGCGCTCCGCCGGGCCGGCATCGACGGCAGCGCGCTCGTCGACGCGCTGCTCGCGGAGCGGCTGCTCCCGCCCGGCCCGATGATCGGCATCGTCGCGGCCGACGTCGTCGACGACGAGTCGCTGCTGGCCAACCTGCACCGCGCACGATCGCTGCCCTACACCTGGTTCGACCTGGAGGCATCCGCATGACCGATCTCGCCCGACGCGCCGCCGAGCTCGACGCCGCCGACCCGCTCGCCGAGCACGCCGACCGCTTCGTCCGCGGCGGCGACGTCGTCGCGTACCTCGACGGCAACTCTCTCGGCCGGCCGCTCGCGTCGCTCCCCGAGCGCTTCGGCGACTTCATCGCCCGCGACTGGGGCGAGCGGCTCATCCGCTCGTGGGACGAGCAGTGGATGCGTCGGCCGTACGAGCTCGGGGACCGCATCGGCGCGCTCGTGGGCGCGGGCCCCGGGCAGGCGTTCGTCGGCGACTCGACGACCGTGCTGCTCTACAAGCTCGCGCGCGCGGCCGTCGACGCGCAAGCCGAGCACGGGCGCACCGAGATCGTCATCGACGACGACAACTTCCCGAGCGACCGCTTCATCGTCGAGGGGATCGCCGCCGAGCGCGGCTGCACGATCCGCTGGATCGAGGCGGACCCCGCCGCCGGCGTCTCGCTCGAGCAGGTCGAGGCGGCGGTGGGTGAGCGAACGGCGCTCGTGCTGCTGAGCCACGTCGCCTACCGCTCGGGCTTCGTCGCCGACGTCGCCGGCATCACGCGCGCCGCGCACGACGCGGGCGCGCTCGTGCTGTGGGACCTGTGCCACTCGGCAGGCGTCATCCCCGTCGGCCTCGACGAGCACGGCGTCGACCTCGCGGTCGGCTGCACCTACAAGTACCTGAACGGCGGGCCCGGTGCGCCCGCCTTCGGCTACGTGCGCGCCGACCTGCACGAGCGGCTCGAGCAGCCGATCCAGGGCTGGATGGGCGCCGCCGACGTGTTCGCGATGGGGCCCCGCTTCGAGCCCGCCGCCGGGCTCGGCCGCTTCCTGAGCGGCACGCCGCCGGTGCTCGCGACCGTCGCGCTCGAGGCGATGGTCGAGCTCGTCGAGGCGGTCGGCATCGACGCCGTCCGGGCGAAGTCCGTCGCGCTCACCGACTTCGCCGAGGCCGCGCTCGCCGAGCACGTGCTGCCGCTCGGCGCGCGGCTCGCGAGCCCGCCCGCCGGGCCGCACCGCGGCAGCCACCTGACGGTGACGCATCCGTCGTTCCGGGAGGTCAACGCGAGGCTGTGGGAGCGGGGCGTGATCGGCGACTTCCGCGCGCCCGACGGCATCCGCATCGGGCTCTCGCCGCTCTCGACGACGTTCGCGGAGGTCGAGGTCGGCGTCGCCGCCCTCGGGGAGGAGCTGCGCCGGGCGCTGCAGCGGTCGGGGGAGGGCCGCTAGCCGCGGATGACCTCGTGCACCGCGACGGCGGCGTCGACGGCCTGCTGGCCCGTGAACGCCGCGTCGCCGCCGTCCCAGCCGACCGAGACGGTCTCGAACTGGTCGAACAGGTTGACGGTGCCCGAGAACGGCTCGCTCAGCACGGGCGGCTCGCCGACGCCCATCACGAACAGGCCGCGCTCGTTCGCACCCGCGTCGGGCACCATGAGGCGCGAGCCCGAGAGCGCGACGAGCTCGTCGGGGGAGAAGGTGATGCCGCTCAGCGTGAGCCGGAGCGTGTCGTCGCCCGCCGTCCAGGCGCACTGCCGCTCGACCGCGACGTCCTCCTGATCCTGCGCGTCGCTCGCCGCCTGGTCGAACGAGAGGCCGCTCGTGAGCTCGGCGACCGCGGGTTCGATCTCGGCGCACTCGGGGAACTCGGTCGGCGGCGCGATGGGGTAGCCCTCGGGCGCGTCGGGATCGCCCTCGGCCGTGACCGGCGACTCGCTCGCTCCCGGGAGCGGCCCGAGCGCGGTCGGTGCCGGCGTGGGCTCGGCGCTCGGCTCCGGCGCGGTCGAGGAGCAGCCGACGAGCGCGAGCGCGGCGAGGGCGGCGATGGGGAGGGTCAGGCGATGCACCCCAGCACGATACCCGCGTCGCCCATGCGCGCGGGCTAGGCTCGGGGTCGGGAGAACCCCGCCCCCACGCACGCCACCGCGCCCGATCGGCGCGCCGCCACGGCAAAGGAGCCACCGTGACCGACACGCCCCTGTACAAGCTCGATCCCGCTCCGCAGGGCGAGCGCCACTACGCCGGCCCGACCCGCCTCGAGCGCGACTCGCTCGGCGAGCTGCCGGTGCCCGCCGAGGCGTACTGGGGCATCCACACCGAGCGCGCGCTCATCAACTTCCCGATCACGGGCCGCTCCATCTCGGTCTACTCCGACCTCGTGAACGCACTCGCGGTCGTCAAGCAGGCGTGCGCGCGCGCCAACCGCGAGATCGGCGTGCTCGACCCCGACAAGGCCGACCTCATCGACCGCGTCTGCATCCGCATCCGCGGCGGAGAGCTGCACGACCAGTTCAAGGTCGGTGTCATCCAGGGCGGCGCGGGCACCTCGACGAACATGAACACGAACGAGGTGATCGCGAACGCGTGCCTCGTCGAGCTCGGCCGCAAGAAGGGCGAGTACGAGCACTTCCACCCGATCGACGACGTCAACCGCTCGCAGTCGACGAACGACACCTACCCGACGTCGATCAAGGTCGCGATGGCGTTCACGCTCCGGCGCCTGCTCGACGAGCTCGCGAGGCTCGCGGATGCGTTCGACCGGAAGGCGGTCGAGTTCCGGGACGTGCTCAAGGTGGGCCGCACGCAGCTGCAGGACGCCGTGCCGATGACGCTCGGGCAGGAGTTCCGCGGCTTCGCGGTGACGCTGCGCGAGGACCACGACCGCCTCGAGGAGACGATCAAGTGGCTCGGCGAGGTCAACCTCGGCGCGACCGCGATCGGCACCGGCATCACCGCCGACCCGCGCTACGCCGAGGCGGCCTCCCGCCACCTCGCCGAGCTCACTGGGCTCCCGATCGTGCCCGCCGCCGACCTCATCGAGGCGACGAGCGACACGGGCGTGTTCATGCTCGTCTCCGGCACGCTCAAGCGCGCCGCGGTCAAGCTCTCGAAGATCTGCAACGACCTGCGCCTGCTCTCCTCGGGCCCGCAGGCCGGCTTCGGCGAGATCTTCCTGCCCGCCAAGCAGGCCGGCTCGTCGATCATGCCCGGCAAGGTCAACCCGGTCATCCCGGAGGTCGTCAACCAGGTGGCGTTCGCCGTCATCGGCTCCGACGCGACGGTGACGGCGGCATCCGAGGCGGGCCAGCTGCAGCTCAACGCGTTCGAGCCGGTCATCGCGCACTCGATCCTGCAGAGCCTGCACTGGATGACGCAGGCGTGCCTCACGCTGCGCGTCAACTGCGTCGACGGCATCGAGGCGAACCACGAGCGGCTCGACCTCATGGTCGGCAGCTCCGTCGGCGTCGTCACGGCGCTCACGCCCTACCTCGGCTACGCGGCGTCCGCGCAGCTCGCCAAGGAGGCGCTCACGGGCCACAAGTCGATCGCCGACCTCGTCGTCGAGGCGGGCCTCATGGAGCGCGAGCGCGTCGAGAAGCTGCTCGAGCCCGCGCGGCTGTCGGGACTGCACCCCGCGACCGCGTCGATCCCGGTGATCCTGCCCGACGACGAGGGCTGAGGGGCACCGCCGCTCGGTACGCTCGCGGGGTGAACGCCACCACGTCGTCGCTCTCGCCCCTGCGGCGCCAGCAGGGCCCGAGCGCCGGGCTCGTGCTCGGCCTCGTCGGCATCGGCGTGCTCGCGCTCGCCTCCTTCCTCGTCATCTGGTTCCTCGGCGGCGCGATCGGCAGCCCGCTGCTCGTCGCGGTCTCCGGCGTCATGGCGCTCGTGCCGCTCGGCTTCGTGCTCTGGGCGGTGCTCGCGATCGACCGCTGGGAGCCCGAGCCGCGCGTGGCGCTGTGGTTCGCGGCGCTGTGGGGCGGCATCGCGGCCGTGCTGCTGACGCTCGCGCTCAACGGCTTCGTGCTCGAGCCCCTCGTCGCGCCCTTCCTGCGGACGGCCGAGCAGTACGAGCTCTACGCGACGGTCATCCAGGCGCCGGTGACGGAGGAGCTGTGGAAGGGCGTGCCGGTCGCGATCATGTTCCTCTGCTTCCGGCGCAGCTTCGACGGCCCCGTCGACGGCGTCGTGATCGCGGCGCTGTCGGCGGCGGGCTTCGCCTTCACCGAGAACATCCTCTACTTCGGCACCTCGCTCGCCGAGAGCGGCGGCGGCTCGTTCATCTTCTTCCTGCGCGGCATCATGAGCCCGCTCACGCACGCGATCTTCACCGCGGTCGGCATCGGGCTCGCGCTCGGCTTCGCGGCGAGGCTGCGCTCGCGCTGGTGGATCCTGCTCGCCGGCCCCGTCGGCTGGTTCGTGTCGGCGGCGCTCCACGCGCTCTGGAACTCCGCGAGCTGGTGGGTCCCGGGCGGCACCGTCGGCTTCTTCGTCTACTACCTCGTCGTGCAGGTGCCGCTGTGCGTGCTCGCGGCGGTCGCGGTGTGGCTGCTGCTGCGCCAGGAGATCAAGCTCACGAGGCTTCGGCTCGACGAGTACGGTCGCGCCGGCTGGTTCTCGAGCGAGGAGGTCGACCGGCTCGCCTCGAGCGAGGGTCGCGCCGCGCTCATGGAGTGGGCGCGCTCGCGCGGCCTGCGCAGGTCGATGCGCGAGTACATCCTCACGGCGACGCGGCTCGCGAACCACCGCCAGCACGCGCTGCTCGGCCGGGAGCGCGCCCGCTCGCGGCTCGTCGCCGACGAGGCGACCCTGCTCGCCGACCTCATGCACCACCGGCGGACGATGGCGAGCGCCGCGATCGGCCAGCCCGTCCCGGTCACCGCGGGAGCCCAGGTGCCGGCGGGGCAGGGGCCCGTGCAGCGCTACGGCGCCATGCCGCCTCGACCTCCGCGCGCCTGACCTGGTAGCATCGTGAGGTTGCCGTTGACCGGCCGCGGATCCAGAGCGCTCATGCATCGGGCATGGGCACCGCGCTGCGAGGAGAGAGGGGTTCCGCATGGGCCTGAATGCAGAGATCAAGAAGTCCATCATCGAGGAGTTCGCCACCCACGAGGGTGACACCGGGAGCCCCGAGGTGCAGGTCGCGATGCTGTCGCGCCGCATCAAGGACCTCACCGAGCACCTGAAGACGCACAAGCACGACCACCACTCGCGTCGTGGCCTGCTGCTGCTCGTGGGTCAGCGCCGTCGCCTGCTCGGCTACCTCCAGGACGTCGACATCGAGCGCTACCGCTCGCTGATCGAGCGCCTGGGGCTCCGCCGCTAGACCGGCTCGAGCGCTTCACGACTGGGCCGTCCCCGCGAGGGGGCGGCCCTTCGTCATGCTTCCTGCCGATTCGGGGATGCGTGCGGTAGCCTTGCCGAGACCGCGAGTCGCGGTCGTCGTGCGCCCATTCGCACCCGCTCAGAGCTGGTCGTTGGTGGAGGGCGGCGAAGCATCCTTCGACGCTCTCCACTGATGACCACTCCGCGCAGGCGAAGCGCACGACTGACATGTCGTGCCCCCGCTGGGCACAGGAGAGGAGAGGCCCTTCATGGAAGGTCCTGAGATCACATTCGCCGAGGCCGTCATCGACAACGGCCGCTTCGGCACCCGCACCGTCCGCTTCGAGACCGGTCGCCTCGCGCAGCAGGCGCAGGGCTCGGCCGTCGCGTACATCGACGAGGAGACGATGCTGCTGAGCGCCACGAGCGTCTCGAAGCACCCCAAGGACTCGTTCGACTTCTTCCCCCTCACGGTGGACGTCGAGGAGCGCATGTACGCCGCGGGCCGCATCCCCGGCTCGTTCTTCCGCCGCGAGGGCCGTCCGTCGACCGACGCGATCCTCACGTGCCGCCTCATCGACCGGCCGCTGCGCCCCTCGTTCGTCGAGGGCCTCCGCAACGAGGTGCAGGTCGTCATCACCGTGCTCTCGATCGAGCCCGACGAGCTCTACGACGTGCTCGCCATCAACGCCGCGTCCATGTCGACGCAGCTCTCGGGCCTGCCGTTCGACGGCCCGATCGGCGGCGTGCGCGTCGCGCTCATCGACGGCCAGTGGGTCGCGTTCCCGAAGCACTCGCAGCTCGAGCAGGCCGTGTTCAACATGGTCGTCGCGGGCAGGGTCGTCACGGCTGCCGACGGCAGCCAGGACGTCGCGATCATGATGGTCGAGGCCGAGGCGACCGACGGCGCGTGGAACCTCATCGAAGGCGGCGCGCAGAAGCCGACCGAGGAGGTCGTGGCCGAGGGCCTCGAGGCCTCGAAGCCGTTCATCAAGCAGCTCGTCGCCGCGCAGGAGGAGGTCGCCAAGACCGCCGCGAAGGAGACGCAGCAGTACCCGCTCTTCCCGCCGTACTCCGAGGAGGCCTTCGCGGCCGTCCGCGAGCTCGCGGCCGAGCGCCTCGCCGAGGTGTACCGCATCGCCGACAAGCTCGAGCGCCAGTCGGCCGACGACCAGCTCAAGGAGCAGGTCAAGCAGCAGATCAACGAGCGCATCGAGCGCGGCGAGCTCGAGGCCGTCATCGCGACGCAGGTCTCGGGCGCCTACAAGGCGGTCACGAAGGAGGTCGTCCGCGGACGCATCCTCACCGAGGGCATCCGCATCGACGGGCGCGGCCCGGCCGACATCCGCCCGCTCGACGCCGAGGTCGCGGTCGTGCCGCGCGTGCACGGCTCCGCGATCTTCCAGCGCGGCGAGACGCAGATCATGGGCATCACGACGCTCAACATGCTCAAGCTCGAGCAGCAGATCGACTCGCTGAGCCCCGTGACGAGCAAGCGCTACATGCACAACTACAACTTCCCGCCGTACTCGACGGGCGAGACGGGCCGCGTCGGCAGCCCGAAGCGCCGCGAGATCGGCCACGGCGCGCTCGCCGAGCGGGCGATCGTGCCCGTGCTGCCGAGCCGCGAGGAGTTCCCGTACGCGATCCGCCAGGTCTCGGAGGCGCTCGGCTCGAACGGCTCGACGTCGATGGGCTCCGTGTGCGCCTCGACGCTCGCGCTGCTCAACGCCGGCGTGCCGCTCAAGGCGCCCGTCGCGGGCATCGCGATGGGCCTCGTGACCGACGAGGTCGACGGCGAGACCCGCTACGCGGCGCTCACCGACATCCTCGGCGCCGAGGACGCGCTCGGCGACATGGACTTCAAGGTCGCCGGCACGCCCGACTTCATCACGGCCATCCAGCTCGACACGAAGCTCTCGGGCATCCCCGCCTCGGTGCTCGCCGGTGCGCTCACGCAGGCGAAGGAGGCGCGCACGAAGATCCTCGAGGTCCTCAACGCCGCCATCGACGCCCCGGACGAGATGGCGCCCACGGCGCCGCGCGTCATCAGCGTGCAGATCCCGGTCGACAAGATCGGCGAGCTCATCGGCCCCAAGGGCAAGACGATCAACCAGATCCAGGACGACACGGGCGCCCAGATCTCGATCGAGGACACGGGCATCGTCTACATCGGCGCCGTCGACGGTCCCTCGGCGGAGGCCGCGCGCGCCGCGGTCAACGCGATCGCGAACCCGCTCAACCCCGAGCTCGGCGAGCGCTACCTCGGCACGGTCGTCAAGACCGCGTCGTTCGGTGCCTTCGTCTCGCTGCTGCCGGGCCGCGACGGCCTGCTGCACGTGACCGCCATGCGGGCGCTCAACGGCGGCAAGCGCATCGAGAACGTCGACGACGTGGTCTCGATCGGCCAGAAGATCCAGGTGGAGATCACCAAGATCGACGACCGCGGCAAGCTCTCGCTCGAGATCGTCGACGACTCGGAGCCCGTGGCGCCGGTCGCGGCGAAGGGCGACGACGCCGACTCGTCCGTCTCGTCGGTCTCCTCGGTCTCGGCCGAGTAGTCACCGCACCCGAGCAGCCCTCGCCCCCTCTTGGGGCGGGGGCTGCTCGCATGTCGCGGCCGTAGACTGGTCGGATGCCTGCTGTCCCCCTCCCGCTCGACGTCCCCGAGATCGCCGTCGCCGCGGCCGGCGGCGCGGTCGTGCGCCGCAGCGTGCTGCCGAGCGGCGTGCGCGTGCTCACCGAGCAGATGCCGGGCGCGCTGAGCGCGACCGTCGGCTACTGGGTGCCGGTGGGCTCGCGCGACGAGACGGGCGATGCGCGCGGCTCGACCCACTTCCTCGAGCACCTGCTCTTCAAGGGCACCCGCTCGCGCTCCGCCTTCGACATCGCGGTCGCGTTCGACGAGGTCGGCGGCGAGCACAACGCGCTCACCGCCAAGGAGCACACGTGCTACTACGCGAAGGTGCGCGACGTCGACCTGCCGATGGCGATCGACGTGCTCGCCGACATGCTCACGTCGTCGCTGCTCGACGCCGACGAGTTCGAGCACGAGCGCGAGGTCATCCTCGAGGAGCTCGCGATGGCCGACGACGACCCCGCGGACGTCGCGGGGGAGCGGCTGAGCGAGCTCGTCCACGGCGCCGAGACGCCGCTCGGCCGCCCGATCGGCGGCACGCCCGACTCGATCCGCGCCGTCTCGCGCGACCGGGTCGCCGAGCACTACGCCGAGCACTACGCCCCGCGCGACCTCGTCGTCACGATCGCCGGCGCCGTCGACCACGACACGGCCGTCGAGCAGCTGCAGGAGGCGCTCTCCCGCTACGGCTGGTCGCTCGACGCAGCCGCGCCGCGCGAGCGCCGCAGCCGCGAGCTCGCCGCGCCCGGCACCGGCGGGCTCACGGTCGTCGCCCGGCCGCTCGAGCAGGTCAACCTCATGATCGGCATGCCCGGGCTCACCGCATCCGACCCCCGCCGCAGCACGATGGCCGTGCTCAACGCGGTGCTCGGTGCGGGGATGTCGTCGCGACTGTTCCAGGAGATCCGCGAGAAGCGCGGCCTCGCCTACTCCGTCTACTCGTTCGCCTCGGGCTACGCCGACGCTGGGCTCGTCGGCCTCGCCGCGGCGTGCGCGCCCCGGAAGACGCTCGAGGTCGCCTCGCTCATGGTGGGCGAGCTCGAGCGGCTCGCCGACGGCGCGAGCGACGACGAGCTGCGCCGCGCGAAGGGCCAGCTCGCCGGCGGCTCGGCGCTCGCGCTCGAGGACACCGACACGCGGATGTCGCGGCTCGGCCGCGCGGAGCTCACGCTCGGCGAGTTCCTCGACATCGACGCGACGCTCGAGCGCATCGAGCGCGTGACCGACGCCGACGTGCGTGCGCTCGCCGCCGAGCTCGCCGGCGGACCGCGCTCGATCTCGGCGGTCGGACAGGCTCCGGAAGGGCTCGAGCGGCTCGTCGTGTCCCCCGATGGCGCTACGGTGGGAGTGGCGGACCCCACCGCCCGCTGATCACGAAGGGCGCTCCAGCGCGCCCGCGCACGACCTGGGCGCGACGCTGCGCCCGCGGAAGGACCCCATGGCGCACCTGCTCTACCTCGTCCGGCACGGAGAGCAGCTCGACGCGGAGCACGGCGTCGAGGACGGCCGGCTCTCGGGCCGGGGGGTGCGGCAGGCGCACGCGATCGCGCAGCGGCTGTCGGGCGTCGTCTTCGACCAGGCGTGGACGTCGCCGCTGCAACGCGCGACCGAGACGGCCGCGATCATGCAGGAGCGGCTGCCCGCCGTGGAGTTCCAGAAGTCGGCGTTGCTGCTCGACTGCATCCCCTCGGGGCTCGAGGAGGACACGCCCGTGGGCTTCCATGGGTTCCTGAAGGCCGTGCGGCCCGCGGAGGTCGAAGCGGGGTCGGCGCAGATGCAGGATGCGGTGGCGCAGTGGCTGCGCCCGTCGCGCGGCGACGTCAACGAGCTCATCGTCACCCACAACTTCGTCATCGGCTGGTTCGTGCGCGAGGTGATGCAGTCGCCGAACTGGCAGTGGATGGCGCTCAACCAGGCGAACTGCGGGCTCACGATCATCCGGCGCCGCACGGGCAAGCCGCCGCAGCTGCTCGTGCACAACGACCTCGGCCACCTGCCGCCCGAGGACCGCACGGGCCTCCCGCTGCCGCAGCCCTTCTAGGCCTGGCGCCGGGTCAGCCTGCGGAGTCGGCGGAGGAGACCGGCTTGCGGAACCAGGTCGTCGCGTTCGGGTTGTCGTTGTAGGCGGGGATCGACTCGTAGCCGCGCGTCGCGTAGAGGCGGTTCGCCGGCCCGAGGGCCGCGTTCGTGTCGAGCACGACCTCGGACGCGCCGAGCTCGACCGCGCGCGCCTCGAGCGCCTCGAGCAGCGCGGCCCCGGTGCCGCGGCCGCGGCCGGCCGGGGCGACGTAGAGGTGCTTGACCTCGAAGCGCGACGGGCTCAGTCGACGCAGCGCACCGCATCCGATCGCCTCGTCGCCGTCCCACGCGACGAGGAACGCGCCCTCGGGCGCGCGGAGCGTCGCGGGATCGGCGGGCTTGGGCGTGTAGGCGCCGCCGACGAACGTGATCGCGCGATCGGCGAAGTAGGCCTGCAGGAGCGACTGGGCGAGCTCGGACGCGGGGTCCTCGAGGCGGATGTCGGCGTGCACCGGTCCACTGTACGGGCGCGCGGCGAGCGCGCTGCGGCCATCGCCCGAGCCGTAGGCTGGAGGGCATGGCATCGACGAGGCGCATCGGGATCGCGGGCGCGACCGGCAGGCTCGGATCGCTCGCGCTGCGGCTCGTGCGCGACGCCGGCGACCTCGAGCCGGTCGAGCTCGACGTGCGCGAAGGGCTCGAGCTCGACGGGATCGACGTCGTCTTCGACGCGACCGTGCTGGGCGCGAGCCAGCAGCTCGTCGACGCCGCGCTCGACGCGAGCGTGCCCGTCGTCGTCGCGACGAGCGGCTGGACGGAGGAGCGCATCGAGGCCCTCCGCGCCCGAGGCGCCGAGCGCATCCGCATCGTCCCCAACTTCTCGCTCGGGAGCGTGCTCGAGACGCACCTCGCGACGATCGCCGCGCGCCACTTCACCGCCGTCGAGGTCGTCGAGGCGCACCACGACCGCAAGCGCGACGCGCCGAGCGGCACCGCGACGCGCACCGCAGAGGCGATCGGCGCCGTGCGCGGCTTCGCGCCCGCGACCCCCGACGAGCCGGGCCGCGGCACCGTGATCGCGGGCGTGCCGGTGCACGCGCTGCGGCTGCCCGGTGTCGTCGCGCGCCAGGAGGTCATCTTCGGCGGCACGGGGGAGACGCTGACGATCCGCCACGACACGACGTCGAGCGACTCGTACGCCGCCGGCATCCTGCTCGCGCTCCGCGCCGAGGCGCAGCCGGGCGTGACGGTCGGCATCGGCGACCTGCTGGGGCTCTCGTGACCGACCGGCCCGCGGCGCGCTCGAGCGCGCGGAAGGGCTTCGCCCTCGCGATGGCGGCCGTGCTCGCGCTCTACGTCGTGCTCGCCGGCAGCCGCGCCGTGCAGTTCATCGCGACCGGGCAGCCGCTCGCGATCGCCGTCGGCGTCGCGCTCATCGTCTTCTTCCTCATCGGCGCGTGGGCGCTCGCGCGCGAGGTCGTCTTCGGCGTCCAGCTCGACCGTGCCGTGCGCGAGCTCGCGGCCGCGGGCGGCATGCCGCAGCCCCTGCCCGGCACGCCCTCGGGCCGCGCCGACCGGGAGGCCGCCGAGGACGCGTTCCCGGTCGCGAAGGCCGACGTCGAGGCGCACCCCGAGTCGTGGCAGTCGTGGCTGCGGCTGTCGATGGCCTACGACGCGGCGCGCGACCGCCGGCGCGCGCGCATGGCGGCGCGCACGGCGCTCTCGCTCCGCAGGACGGCACCCCAGGAGGCACCATGAGTGGAGGCACCGTGACCGCGCACCCCTACGAGGAGCTGCTCGCCGACGTGATGGCGAACGGGCGGCACAAGGGCGATCGCACCGGCACCGGCACCCGGTCGGTGTTCGGCCGGCAGCTGCGCTTCGACCTCGCCGAGGGCTTCCCGCTCATCACCACGAAGCGCGTGCACTTCAAGTCGCTCGCGCTCGAGCTGCTGTGGTTCCTGCGCGGCGAGTCGAACGTGCGCTGGCTGCAGGAGCGCGGCGTCACGATCTGGGACGAGTGGGCGGACGCGGATGGGGAGCTCGGCCCGGTCTACGGGGTGCAGTGGCGCTCGTGGCCGGCGCGCGACGGCGGCACGATCGACCAGATCGCGCAGGTCGTCGAGTCGATCCGCTCGAACCCCGACTCGCGCCGGCACATCGTGTCGGCGTGGAACCCCGCCGACATCCCCGACATGGCGCTCGCCCCGTGCCACGCGCTCTTCCAGTTCGACGTCACCGGCGGCCGGCTCTCGTGCCAGCTGTACCAGCGCTCGGCCGACATGTTCCTCGGGGTGCCGTTCAACATCGCGAGCTACGCGCTCCTGACGCACATGATCGCGCAGCAGACGGGTCTCGAGGTGGGCGACTTCATCTGGACCGGCGGCGACTGCCACGTCTACGACAACCACGTCGAGCAGGTCGAGCGGCAGCTCTCCCGCGAGCCGTACCCGCTCCCGACGCTGCGCATCCGCCGACGGCCCGAGAGCATCCTCGACTACGAGCTCGACGACTTCGAGGTCGTCGACTACCGGCACCACCCGGGCATCAAGGCGCCGGTCGCGGTCTAGATGATCGGCATGATCTGGGCGCAGGCTCGCGGCGGCGTGATCGGCGACGCGGGCGACATGCCGTGGTCGCTCCCCGAGGACATGGCGCGCTTCAAGGCGATCACGATGGGCCACCCCGTCGTCATGGGTCGGCGCACCTGGGAGTCGTTCCCGCCGCGCTACCGGCCCCTGCCGGGGCGCGAGAACATCGTCATCACCTCCAGCGACGACTTCGTCGCACCCGGCGCCCGCGTCGTCTCGAGCCTCGACGAGGCGCTCGCCACGGCGCTCGCGATCGACGACGAGGTGTGGATCGTCGGCGGCGGTCGCGTCTACCGCGACGCGATGGCGCGCGCCGACCGGCTCGAGATCACCGACATCGAGCTCGACGCGACCGGCGACACGACGGCGCCCGTGCCGGATGCGTCGTGGCGCGTGGTGATGCGCGACCCGGCCGAGGGATGGCACGCGAGCCGCACCGGGCTGCGATTCGCGTATCGCACCCTCGAGCGACGGGCGGAGAGGCCGCGCGAGCGGCACGGTAGCCTGGTCGAGTGAACCCCAATCCCTTCGGCCAGGTGCTCGTCGCGCTCGTGACGCCGTTCTCGGCCGACGGCGAGGTCGCCTGGGACGACGTCGAGCGGCTCATCGACGACGTCGTGACCCACGGCGCCGACGGCATCGTCGTCTCCGGCACGACCGGCGAGACGTCGACGCTCACCGACCCCGAGAAGATCCGGCTCGTCGAGGTCGCGAAGGCGGTCGCGGGCGACCGCGCGAAGGTCATCCAGGGCGGCGGCTCGAACGAGACCGCGCACGCGATCGACCTCTACCGCCAGGCGGAGCGGGCCGGCGCCGACGGCGTCATGATCGTCACGCCGTACTACAACAAGCCGACGCAGGCTGGCGTGCTGACGCACTTCCGGCTCATCGCCGACGCGACCGACCTGCCGGTGATCCTCTACGACATCCCGGGCCGCTCGGGCATCCCGATCCGCTACGAGACGCTCCTGCGCGCCGCGAAGCACCCGAACATCCTCGCCGTGAAGGACGCCAAGGGCGACTTCGCCGAGGTGAGCCGCGTGCTCAACCAGACCGACCTGCTCTACTTCTCCGGCGACGACGCGAACGTGCTCCCGCACCTCGCGATCGGCGCCGCCGGCCTCATCGGCGTCACGGCGAACATCGCACCGAAGCCCTACCGGACGATGGTCGACGCGGTGAACGCGGGCGACCTGCGCACCGCGATGGCGCAGCACCAGGCGCTCGAGCCGCTCGTCCGCGCGACGATGACGCACGTGCCGGGCACCGTCTCGACGAAGTACATCCTGCACGGCCTCGGCCGCATCGGCAGCCCGCGCGTGCGCCTGCCGCTCGTGGGTCCCGAGGACGCCGAGGCGGCCCTCATCGAGGACGAGCTCGCGCTCGTCTCGGGCGTCGACGGGCTCGACCTGAGCCGCTTCCGCCCCGACCGCAACGCCGCCGCGGGCGGCGCCCTGCCGAAGGTGCACGGCACGACGCGCTGAGCGCGAGAGCCCGTGGTCGCATCCACCCCAGATCTTCCCGCGCGCGAGGAGCGCGCACCCCACATCCGCTCGCCCCGTGCGAGCCGCATATGAAGGAGGCCCATTGACGGCCATCACCCAGCCCCCCGCGCTCGCGGCGGGCACCCTCCGCTTCTTCCCGCTCGGCGGCCTCGGCGAGGTCGGCCGCAACATGACGGTGTACGAGCAGGACGGCAAGCTGCTCATCGTCGACTGCGGCGTGCTCTTCCCCGAGGAGCACCAGCCCGGCGTCGACCTCGTGCTGCCCGACTTCGGTCCGATCCGCGACCGCCTCGACGACGTCGTCGCCGTCGTGCTCACGCACGGCCACGAGGACCACATCGGCGCCGTGCCCTACCTCCTGCGGCTCAAGGCCGACATCCCCCTGCTCGGCTCGCAGCTCACGCTCGCGCTCGTCGAGGCGAAGCTCAAGGAGCACCGCATCCGCCCCTTCACCCACACGGTGAAGGAGGGCCAGGTCGAGCAGCTCGGCCCGTTCGAGACCGAGTTCGTCGCGGTCAACCACTCGATCCCCGACGCGCTCGCCGTCGCGATCCGCACGAGCGCGGGCCTCGTGCTCCACACGGGCGACTTCAAGATGGACCAGCTGCCGCTCGACGACCGCATCACCGACCTCCGCGCGTTCGCGCGGCTCGGCGAGGAGGGCGTGGATGCGTTCCTGGTCGACTCCACGAACGCCGACGTCCCCGGGTTCACGGCTCCCGAGCGCGAGATCGGCCCCGTCATCTCGCAGGTGATCGCGAAGACCTCCGGGCTCGTCGTCGTCGCCTCCTTCTCGAGCCACGTGCACCGCGTGCAGCAAGTGCTCGACGCGGCGCACGAGAACGGCCGCAAGGTCGCCTTCGTCGGCCGCTCGATGGTGCGCAACATGGGCATCGCGGCCGAGCTCGGCTACCTCAAGGTGCCCGACGGCGTCGTGGTGAGCCAGAAGGAGGCCGAGAACATGCCGCGCGAGCAGGTCGTCTTCATGTCGACCGGCTCGCAGGGCGAGCCGATGGCGGTGCTCAGCCGCATCGTCAACGGCGAGCACCGCATCGAGGTCGGCGAGGGCGACACCGTCATCCTCGCCTCGAGCCTCATCCCCGGCAACGAGAACGCCGTCTTCCGCGTCATCAACGGACTCATGCAGCTCGGCGCGAAGGTCGTGCACAAGGGCTCGGCGAAGGTGCACGTCTCGGGCCACGCCTCGGCGGGCGAGCTGCTCTACTGCTACAACATCCTCAAGCCGCGGAACGTCGTGCCGGTGCACGGCGAGTACCGCCACCTGCACGCCGCGGCCTCGCTCGCGATCGACACGGGCGTGCCGCGCGAGCGCGCGTTCGTCGGCGAGAACGGCACCGTGTGGGACCTCGCGGACGGCGAGGTGACCGTCGCGGGCCAGCTCGAGATCGGCTTCGTCTACGTCGACGGCTCGTCCGTCGGCCGCATCGACGAGGCCGACCTCAAGGACCGCCGCATCCTCGCCGAGGAGGGCTTCATCTCGATCTTCGTCGCGGTCGAGCCGCAGACCGGCAAGGTGATCGTCGGCCCCGAGATCCACGCGCGCGGCTTCGCCGAGGACGACAAGGTCTTCGACGACATCCGCCCGAAGATCGTGAAGGCGCTCGCCGAGGCGGGCGAGCAGGGCGTGCGCGACCAGCACCAGTACCAGCAGGTCGTCCGCCGCACGGTGGGTCGCTGGGTCGGCACGCGCATCCGCCGCCGCCCGATGATCGTGCCGGTCGTCATCGAGGCGTAGCCGACACGTCGAGATCATCCTCCGGGGGGAGGGCGAGCGCGCTCGCGTGCCCTAGCGTGACGAGCGAGGGCACGCAACGGATGCGCGCCGCCCCGCCCGAGAGGACGCCGCCGTGCCCCAGCAGGACCACACCGCCCCCGTCGAGCCGCCCGTCGTCGAGGGAGGGGGAGCGGCCGCCGTCCCGCCGCCGCTGCACGCCGAGCAGTCGGCGCACCGCCAGGCCTCGCCGCGCGAGGCTCGCGCGGCCGCGAAGCGGCAGGCGAAGCTCGAGCAGCTCGAGCGCTCGCGGCTGCGGAAGGCCGAGCGCGCCGCGCGCGGGCCCGGCGCGTGGCGCACGTGGGTGCTGCCGGTGCTCAAGCTCGCCGTGGGCGCGGCGATCGCGATCGCGCTCGTGAAGCTCGCGTTCTTCCCGGACGTCGAGGCGGTGAGCGCCGATGACGGCTTCGCGCCCGGCGCCGCGTTCGAGGAGCCGCTCGCGACCGTCGAGCGCGGCTCGGTCGAGAACGCCGTCTCGATCGAGGGCATGATCGTGCCGGTCGAGGCGGTGCCGGTGCGCTCGACCCACGCGGGCACCGTCGCACGCGTGAGCGCCGCCGACGGCGCGCAGGTCGCCGAGGGCGACGTGCTCTACACCGTGCGCGTCGAGACGCAGGGCGCGCCCGCGGCGGACGGCACCGTGCCGCCGCCCACCGCGCGCGTGCACAGCATCGTCGCGCCCGCCGCCGGCACCCTCACGGGCTTCGCCGTGCTCGTCGGCCAGAGCGTCGACGTCGCGGGCGAGACCGGCGCGGTGCAGCCGCCCGAGCACGTCGTGCGCGCGAGCCTCGGCGCTGCCGAGCAGTACCGGCTGACGACGCAGCCCGAGTCGGCGACCGTCACGATCGACGGCGGTCCGGCGCCCTTCGAGTGCGGTGCGGTCGCGATCGCCCAGCCGGTGGGCGAGCAGATCACGACGGGCGCGAGCGCGACCCTCACGTGCGCGGTGCCGGGCGACGTGCGCGTCTTCGTCGGCCTCGCCGCGAAGGTCGAGCTGAGCGCCGGCTCGGCGAGCGACGTGCTGCTGGTGCCGACGACCGCCGTGCTCGGCAGCGCCGAGACCGGCATCGCCTATCGGCCGGGGGCCGACGGCGCGCCGGAGGAGGTGCCGGTCGAGCTCGGGCTGAGCGACGGCCGCATGGTCGAGGTGCGCGCGGGGCTCTCGGAGGGGGATGCCGTGCTGCAGTTCGTGCCGGGCGCCGCCGACCCGTGCGCCGACCCGATGACGGCCGATCCCATGCTGTGCGGGTTCTGATGGTGCCGCTCCTGCGCCTGCGCGGCGTGACCCGCCAGTTCGCGACGATCGACGGCCCGGCCCTGCAGATCCTGCGCGGCATCGACCTCGACGTCGCGCCGGGGGACCGCGTCTCGATCGTCGGCCGCTCGGGCTCGGGGAAGTCGACGCTGCTCAACATCCTCGGACTGGTCGACCAGCCGACGACCGGGGCCGTCGAGCTCGACGGCGAGCCGGTCGCGCTCATGGGGGCCCGCGCGCGCGATCGGCTGCGGGGCGCGAGCGTCGGCTTCGTCTTCCAGCAGTTCAACCTCATCGAGGGGCTCACGGCGGCCGAGAACGTCGCCGTGCCGCTCCACTACGGCGCGGGCCGCCGCTACTGGCAGCGCGCCCACCTCGCGCGCGAGATGCTGCACCGCGTGGGGCTCGGGCACCGGCTCGACACGAGGGCGACGAACCTCTCGGGCGGCGAGCAGCAGCGCGTCGCGATCGCCAGGGCGCTCGTGCGCCGGCCGCGGCTCATCCTCGCCGACGAGCCGACGGGCGCGCTCGACATCGACACGGGCTCGCGCACGATGGACCTGCTGGACGAGGTCGCGACCGAGGCCGGCGCCGCGCTCGTCACCATCACGCACGACCTCGCCGTCGCGGCCCGCGCGCGGCGCGTGCTGCGGCTCGCCGACGGGCGGCTCCGCGCGCTCGAGCCGAGCGCGGCGGGAGCGCTCTCGTGACCGACGTCGTCGCCGCGATCCAGGACGCCTGGACCGAGCTGCGCATCCACCGCGGCCGCGTGCTCATGAGCCTCATCGGCGTGACGGTCGCGATCGCCGCGCTCACCGCATCCGTCGCCGTCGGCGACCTCGCCCGGTCGACGCTCGTCTCGTCGATGGAGGCCAACGGCGGCCGGACCGCGACGATCAGCCTGTGGGTCGAGACGTCGTCGGCCGACGGCACGCCGGGCGACCCGGTCGCCGCGCTCGACGCGATCGAGACGGCCGTCGACCGCTACCGCATCGACTACGCGAGCGCGCGCATGAGCACGGGTCTCACGCTCGGCGGCGCGGGCGCATCGGTGCAGATCGAGGCGGTCGACCCCGACTTCGCCGTCATGCGGCACCTCGGCGTCGCCGATGGGCGCTTCCTCAACGAGAGCGACCGCGCGCGGCTCGCGCCCGCAGTCGTCGTGAACCGCGGCACGCTCGAGCTGCTCGGCGGCGGAGGGCTCGACGCGCACCGCGCGATCGAGCTCGGCGGCACGACGGCCGTCGTCGTCGGCCTCGTCGACCGCGGCCTCGGCGATGAGTGGCCGCAGGCGTGGATGCTGCCGCGCGACGTGCTGCGCATCGCCGGGGACGATCCGTCCGCGATGCACTCCTCCCTCTCCCTCGAGGCGTGGGTGCCCGCGGAGGCGGCTGACGAGGGGCTGCGGATGCTGCGGCAGGACCTGCGCGGCGCGCTCCCGGGCGCGATGGTCGACGGGAACCGCAGCGACTGGCAGGCGTTCGAGGGCTACGACCCGCTGCTGCCGCTGCAGCTCACGCTCGTCGGCACGGCGGTGGTCATCCTGCTGCTCGGCGCCCTCGGCCTCGTGACCGTCGCGGTCGTCTCCATCCGGCAGCGCGTGCGCGAGCTCGGCATCCGCCGCGCGTTCGGCGCCTCGCGCACGCGCATCTTCGTCGCCGTCATGCTCGAGTCGGTCGTCGGCACGGTCGTCGCGGGCACGATCGGCATCGCGCTGTGCATCTTCGCCTACCGGCTCCCCGTCGTGCAGGACGCGCTCACGCAGGGCATCGGCGGCATGGTGCTGCCCGGGTTCCCGATGTCGGCCGCGGTGACCGGGCTCATCGTCGCGGCGGCCGTCGGCGCGCTCGCCGGCAGCGTGCCCGCGACGATCGCCGTCCGCTCGAAGGTGATCGAGGCCATCCGCTTCTGACTCCGCACCGCCGCGGAGCGCCTCCGGGCCGCGGTGGGCGCGGGCATCTAGGGTGTCGGCCATGGCCACGAGCACCAAGTCGACCAAGCCGACCCCGCGCGGGCGCTCGACCGGCACGTCGACCTCCGCGACCACGAAGGTGCAGCGGGCGGCCCGGTCGACGAAGGCGCAGCCCGTGTTCGAGGACGACGGCCCCGGCCTCGCGCAGCGCGCGTGGATGGGCCTCGCGCACGCGACGGGCGGGGCTGCGCGGGTCTTCGGCCGCGAGTCGCTCGCGAAGGAGGAGCGCCGCGACGGCGTGCCCTTCCTGCTCACGATCCTCGCGGTGCTCGGCGCGGTCGTCGAGTGGATCCTGCCGGCCAACCAGGTCGCGCAGGCCATCTCCGCCTACACGTGGGGCGGCCTCTTCGGGCAGGTCGCGATCGCGCTCCCGGTCGTCTTCGTGCTGCTCGCGCTGTGGATGTTCCGCCACCCGGCATCGGTGAGCGACAACGGCCGCGTCGGCGTCGGCATCGCGCTGCTGCTCATCTTCGTCGCGGGACTGTGCCACGTCGTGCTCGGCATGCCGGATGCGTCGCTCGGCATGCCCGCGCTCGCCGACGCGGGCGGGATCCTCGGCTGGGTCGCCGCCGCGCCGCTCGCGGCGCTCCTCACCCCGATCGGGGCGGGCATCGTCTGCGGCCTCGTCGCCGCGCTCGCGGTGCTCATCATCACCCGCACGCCGCCGACCCGCATCCCCGAGCGGCTCGCCGACCTCTACGGCTACCTCTTCGGCATTGAGACCGGCACGCCCCAGGAGCGCGAGGAGGCCCGCCGCGCCCGCCGCGAGGCGAAG
Organism: Agrococcus sp. TF02-05; assembly: GCF_017565345.1. Lineage (NCBI taxonomy): Bacteria > Bacillati > Actinomycetota > Actinomycetes > Micrococcales > Microbacteriaceae > Agrococcus > Agrococcus sp. TF02-05. The sequence goes on from NZ_JAGEKO010000005.1 coordinate 39,511, forward strand.
GAGCTCGCGAAGGCCGAGGCCGCCGAGGCGGCCGAGGAGGAGCCGATCGAGGGCGACACCGGTTCGCTGCCGTTCTGGCGCCGCAACGCGACCGGCCGCGAGGTCGATCCCGCCTACGACACCCCCGTCATGATCGACCGCGAGCAGCCGACGACGCGCGTCGACGCCGCGGCGGTCGCCGTGCCCGCCACGACCCCCGAGCCGCTGCCCGAGGTCGGCGACGACGAGCACGAGGAGTACGCGACCGCGGTGCTCGAGTCGCTCGAGCAGGCCGAGGCGGCCATGCGGAAGCACACGGGCGAGGTCGCGCTCGACGCGCCGGACGAGCCCGCCCCCGCGGCTCCCGCCGTCGCGCAGCGCCCCTACCGGCTCCCGTCGATCGCCTCGCTCGCGCAGGGCGATCCGCCCAAGGCCCGCTCGGCCGCGAACGACGAGATCGTCGCCGCGATCACCCAGGTGCTCGGCTCGTTCAACGTCGACGCGAAGGTCACCGGCTTCTCGCGCGGCCCGACCGTCACGCGCTACGAGATCGAGGTCGCACCGGGCGTCAAGGTCGAGCGCGTGACGGCGCTGTCGAAGAACATCTCGTACGCCGTCGCCTCGAACGAGGTGCGCATCCTCTCGCCCATCCCCGGCAAGTCGGCGATCGGCATCGAGATTCCCAACCCCGACCGCGAGACGGTGAAGCTCGGCGACGTGCTGCGCTCGCGCGCGGCGGCCGACTCGAAGCACCCGATGACGATCGGCATCGGCAAGGACGTCGAGGGCGGCTACGTCGTCGCGAACCTCGCGAAGATGCCGCACCTGCTCGTCGCCGGCTCGACCGGCTCGGGCAAGTCGTCGTTCGTGAACTCGATGATCACGAGCCTGCTCATGCGCGCGACGCCCGCCGAGGTGCGCATGGTGCTCGTCGACCCGAAGCGCGTCGAGCTCACCGCCTACCAGGGCGTGCCGCACCTCATCACGCCCATCATCACGAACCCGAAGAAGGCAGCGGAGGCGCTGCAGTGGGTCGTGAAGGAGATGGACATGCGGTACGACGACCTCGCGTCGTTCGGCTACAAGCACATCGACGACTTCAACAAGGCCGTGCGCGCCGACGAGATCGTGCTGCCCGCCGGCAGCCAGCGCACGCTCAAGCCCTACCCGTACCTGCTCGTCGTCGTCGACGAGCTCGCCGACCTCATGATGGTCGCCCCGCGCGACGTCGAGGACTCGATCGTGCGCATCACCCAGCTCGCGCGCGCGGCGGGCATCCACCTCGTGCTCGCGACCCAGCGGCCCTCGGTCGACGTCGTCACGGGCCTCATCAAGGCCAACGTGCCGAGCCGCTTCGCGTTCGCCGTCTCGAGCGTCACCGACTCGCGCGTCATCCTCGACCAGCCGGGCGCCGACAAGCTCATCGGCCAGGGCGACGGCCTCTTCCTGCCCATGGGCGCGAACAAGGCGATGCGCGTGCAGGGCGCGTGGGTCGACGAGGCCGAGATCCAGCGCGTCGTGCAGCACGTCACGGGCCAGGCCCGCCCGGAGTACCGCGACGACGTCGAGGAGACCGCGCAGAAGCGCGAGATCGACGCCGACATCGGCGACGACCTCGAAGACCTGTGCGCCGCGGCCGAGCTCGTCATCTCGACGCAGTTCGGCTCGACCTCGATGCTGCAGCGCAAGCTCCGCGTCGGCTTCGCGAAGGCCGGCCGGCTCATGGACCTCATGGAGTCGCGCGAGATCGTCGGGCCCTCGGAGGGGTCGAAGGCGCGCGACGTGCTCGTGCCGCCGGAGGGCCTCGCGGCCGTGCTCGCGTCGCTGCGCGGCGAGGGCCCCGCGCCGTCGCCCGCCGGCGCCGCGGCGCCCGCGGCCGCGCCACCCGCTGGCGCCGAGCGGCCCGCGCCGAGCGCGCTCGACGCGCCCGACGCATCCGATGACGCCGACGACGACGAGGGCGCGTGGGTCGAGACCGACGACCGCTACAGCGACCCCTTCGACGAGGCGAACCGCGACGGGCTCGAGGTCGTCGAGGCCGAGGGCGGCGACGACGACGCGTGGTCGCTCACGGGCCGCGACTGAGCCGCGGGCCGGGGCGCGCCTCCAGGCGCGCCGGGTAGCCTCGCAGCATGCCGATCCTGAGCCCGTGGCGCGGGCGCGTCTGGCGCAGGGGCGATGAGCCCGCGAGCGTCGCGAGCGTGCCGAACCTCATCTCGGCCGTGCGCATCCTGCTGACCCCCGTCTTCGTCGTCGTCGCGCTCTCGCACCCCGAGCCGGGCCTCGTGCGCACGCTCGCGGCGGTGCTCTTCACGGTGCTCATCGCGACCGACTTCGTCGACGGGCGCATCGCTCGCGGCCGCGGGCTCGTGACCGACCTCGGCAAGCTCATCGACCCGATCGCCGACAAGGCGATCACCTCGAGCGCCTTCGTCGTGCTCTCGGTGCTCGGCGAGCTGCCGTGGTGGATCACGATCGTCGTGCTCGTGCGCGAGTGGGGCATCACGCTCTACCGGCTCGTCGTCTCGAGCCGCACCGTGATCGCCGCCGACTGGGCGGGCAAGGCCAAGACCATGGCGCAGGGGATCGCGCTGCCGCTCGCGCTGCTGCCGCTGCAGGCGTGGGTCGGCGACTGGGGCGTGTGGGCGTGCGTCGTCACGATGACGATCGCGGTCGCGCTCACCATCTACTCGGGACTGGAGTTCGTGTGGCAGACGTGGAGGAGCCGGTGATGGATGCGATGGAGCTGTCGGGCAGGATCGTCGCGCGAGCCGCGGCGAGGGGGATCTCGATCGCGGTCGCGGAGTCGCTCACCGGCGGCCTCGTCGCCGAGACGCTCGTGCGCACGCCCGGCGCGTCCGTCGTCCTGCGGCTCGGCGTCGTCGCGTACGCGACCGAGATGAAGGAGCAGGTGCTGCACGTGCCGAGCGACCTGCTCGAGGAGCGCGGACCGGTCGACCCCGACGTCGCGATCTGGATGGCGCGCGGCGTGCGCCACCTCGCCGCGCTCGATCGCAGCGCGTGCACGATCGGCGTCGCGACGACCGGCGTCGCCGGCCCCGGCGCGCAGGACGACCACGCGCCGGGGGAGTTCCACATCGGGATCGAGCTCGAGACGGTCGACGGGCTGCGCTCGCACGCCTCGTCGCACTTCGAGCCGGGCGACCGCGAGCAGGTGCGCGAGGCGGCGCTGCTCGCGGCGCTCCGCGAGCTCGACGCCGCGCTCGAGCGCACCGACCTCGTGATGCACAGCGAATCCAAGGGATGAGGAGTGCTGGCTCGGAATGCGCGGTGCGAGCCTTGCGTTGTCACAGGTCGTAGGGCATCGAGCGGTTCGCAGGCAAGCTGCGGCTAGCATGATGCATCCACGGTGAAGGGGGAGACCATGGTGCTGGTTCGACAGGAGATCGGCGACGTGCTGCGCGATGTGCGCCTGCGCCAGGGCCGCACCCTGCGCCAGGTCGCCTCCCGCGCCTCCGTCGCCCTCGGATACCTCAGCGAGGTCGAGCGGGGCCAGAAGGAGGCCTCGAGCGAGATCCTCGCGTCGGTCGCCGAAGCGCTCGACGTGCCGCTCTCGAGCGTGCTGCACGAGGTGGGCGACCGCCTCGCGGTGCTCGAGGGCCTCGGCTACCACGAGCTCGATCGCATCGGCGCGAGCGTGCCCGACACGCTGCCCGACGACCTCGTCGCGGAGTTCGACTCCGCGGTGCGCTGAGAGACCCCGGATGCGGGCGAGCGAGCTGCAGCTCGCGCTCGAGGAGGAGTTCGGCTCGCTCGGGGCCGTGCTGATGGAGGACACGACGCTCTCGAGCCTCGGCGGGCGCACCGGTGCGGCCGCGCTCGCCGACGGCGTGCCGCCGCGGCAGGTGTGGCAGGCGATCTGCGACGCGAAGGACGTGCCGGTCGCTCGGCGCCACGGCCGCGGCGTGCGCGAGGCGCGGCGCTGAGGCGTCGCGACACGCCGCCGCATTGTTCGAAGATGCGTTCGATCCGGCTCTAGGCTGGAGCTGCTCGACGGGACTGTCCACAGGCCGGGCCCGGGGCCGCACGCATGTCAGCGGCCCGACGTAGCGTGAGCGCCATCACCGAAACGGAAGGCAAGCACATGCCCACACCCGCAGACCGCGATAAGTCGCTCGAGGCGGCGCTCGCGCAGATCGACCGGCAGTTCGGCAAGGGATCCGTCATGCGCCTCGGCAGCGAGGAGCGCGCGCCTGTCGAGGTCATCCCGACCGGCTCGATCGCGCTCGACGCCGCGCTCGGCATCGGCGGGCTGCCCCGCGGCCGCATCATCGAGATCTACGGCCCCGAGTCGTCGGGCAAGACCACGCTCACGCTCCACGCGATCGCCAACGCCCAGCGCAACGGCGGCATCGCGGCGTTCATCGACGCCGAGCACGCGCTCGACCCCGAGTACGCCAAGAAGCTCGGCGTCGACATCGACTCGCTGCTCGTCTCGCAGCCCGACACGGGCGAGCAGGCGCTCGAGATCGCCGACATGCTCATCCGCTCCGGCTCGATCGACATCATCGTCATCGACTCCGTCGCGGCGCTCGTGCCGCGCGCCGAGATCGAGGGCGAGATGGGCGACAGCCACGTCGGCCTCCAGGCGCGCCTCATGTCGCAAGCGCTCCGCAAGCTCACCGGCGGTCTCAACCAGACCGGCACGACGATGATCTTCATCAACCAGCTGCGCGAGAAGATCGGTGTCTTCTTCGGCAGCCCCGAGACGACCGCGGGCGGCAAGGCGCTCAAGTTCTACGCCTCGGTGCGCCTCGACATCCGCCGCATCGAGACGCTCAAGGACGGCGCCGACGCGGTCGGCAACCGCACGCGCGTCAAGGTCGTGAAGAACAAGATGGCGCCGCCGTTCAAGCAGGCCGAGTTCGACATCCTCTACGGCGTCGGCATCTCCCGCGAGGGCAGCCTCATCGACTTCGGCGTCGAGCACGGCATCGTCCGCAAGTCCGGGGCCTGGTACACCTACGACGGCGACCAGCTCGGTCAGGGCAAGGAGAAGGCGCGCCAGTTCCTGCTCGACAACCCCGACATCGCGGGCTCGATCGAGCGCCAGATCCTCGGCAAGCTCGGCATCGGCGCCGCGGCTCCCGAAGCGGGCGTCGAGTCGCTCGACGCGCGCCGGCAGGAGCGCCAGGGCGCGTGAGCGATCCCGGCCGGCTCGCCGGGGTCACCGAGCTCTCGAGCTGGATCGCCGGGCGCGATGAGCGCGCCGACGACCAGCCCGAGGCCGAGGCGCCCGTGGAGCCCGGCGCTCCGCGGCGCGGCTCGCGAGGCCGCTCCGGCGCCGGCTCGCGAGGGCGTGCCGTCGAGCGCGACGACGACGGCGCGCCGCTCGAGCCCATCGACGAGGAGGCGGCGCGGTCGATCGCGCTGCGTGCGCTCGGCCGACGGGGCGCGAGCAGGCTCGAGCTCGACCGCGCGCTCGCGAAGCGAGACGTCGAGCCCGCCGTGCGCGCCGCGGTGCTCGACCGGCTCGTCGAGGAGCGCTACCTCGACGACGAGCAGCTCGCGCGCGACGAGGCTGAGCGGCTCCGCGAGCGCAAGCAGCTCGGCGAGCGCGGCATCGCCGCGGCCCTGCGCCAGCGCGGGCTCGACCCCGCCGTGCTCGACGAGCCCGATCGCGACGACGAGCTGCAGCGCGCGATCGATGCCGCTGCCGAGCGGCGCCGGCGCATGGGCTCGCTCGACGACGAGACCGCCGAGCGGCGGCTCGCCGGCTGGCTCCAGCGGCGCGGGTTCAGCGGCGGCGCGATCCGCATCGCCATCGAGCGGTCGCGCCCGCGGGGGCCGCGGTTCCGCTGACGCCCAGCACGGGAATCGCTCCGGGTCAAGGCTCAGGATCTGGCTCATGGCCAAGCGATAGATTGAGCGCATGAAGACCACCAAGCTCATCGCCGTCCCGGCGCTCGCCGCCGCCTCCCTCCTCGCCCTCACCGGCTGCATCCAGATGCCGCCCGCTGCGCCGGGCAACGACACCGACACCGACACCGGCAACGGCTCGGGCAGCTCGGCGGCGGAGAGCCTCGACGACACGTCGTGGACGGGTGCCATCGACGGCGTCGTCGCGCCGTTCGGCTTCACCCTCAACGCCGACGGCACCGTCGACATCACCACGTGGGGAGACTCGGACGAGACGTACGACTTCCCGCAGGACGTGTGGGAGGGCGACTCGTCCGACCTCACGGTCACGATCACGGGCCTCGAGGAGGGTGAGTTCGACCTCACCGTGACGGGCACCGCCGAGAACGGCCAGATGGACCTCTCGGGCGAGGGCACGAACGGCAGCAGCTACACGCTCACCGCAACCCAGGACTGACGCTCCGGGGCGGTCGCCGCTCGGTACGCTGGAGGGCATGCCCACGACCTCCGCGCTGCGCACCTACGAGGTGAAGACCTTCGGGTGCCAGATGAACGTGCACGACTCCGAGCGCCTCCGCGGCTCGCTCGAGGAGGCCGGCTACGCCGAGGCCGTCGACGGCCGCCCCGACGTCATCGTCATCAACACGTGCGCGGTGCGCGAGAACGCCGACCAGAAGCTCTACGGCCACCTCGGGCACCTCGCCAAGACGAAGCGCGAGCGGCCCGGGTTCCAGATCGCCGTCGGCGGCTGCCTCGCGCAGAAGGACCGCGCGTCGATCGTCGATCGCGCGCCGTGGGTCGACGTCGTCTTCGGCACCCACAACATCGGCTCGCTGCCGACCCTGCTCGAACGCAGCCGCCACAACGGCGAGGCCGAGGTCGAGATCCTCGAGGCGCTCGAGGTCTTCCCCTCGACGCTCCCGACCAAGCGCGAGTCGACCTACGCCGGCTGGGTGTCGATCTCGGTCGGCTGCAACAACACGTGCACCTTCTGCATCGTGCCGTCGCTGCGCGGCAAGGAGCGCGACCGGCGCCCGGGCGAGATCCTCGCCGAGGTGCAGGCGCTCGTCGACGACGGCGCCCTCGAGGTGACGCTGCTCGGCCAGAACGTCAACTCCTACGGCGTGGAGTTCGGCGACCGGCTTGCGTTCGGCAAGCTGCTGCGCGCGGCGGGCGAGATCGACGGGCTCGAGCGCATCCGCTTCACGAGCCCGCACCCGGCCGCGTTCACCGACGACGTCATCGAGGCGATGGCCGAGACCGAGGCCGTCATGCCGCAGCTGCACATGCCGCTGCAGTCCGGCTCCGACCGGGTGCTGCGCGCCATGCGGCGCTCCTACCGCTCCGCGCGCTTCCTCGGCATCCTCGACCGCGTACGCGAGCGCATCCCGCACGCCGCGATCACGACCGACATCATCGTCGGCTTCCCGGGCGAGACCGACGAGGACTTCGAGGAGACCATGCGCGTCGTCGAGGCGTCGCGGTTCGCCTCGGCGTTCACGTTCCAGTACTCCATCCGGCCGGGGACGCCCGCGGCGACGATGCCCGACCAGGTGCCGAAGGAGGTCGTGCAGGAGCGCTTCGAGCGGCTCGTCGCGCTGCAGGACCGCATCTCGTTCGAGGAGAACCGCGCGCAGGTCGGCCGCACGGTCGACGTGCTCGTCTCGGTCGGGGAGGGCAAGAAGGACGCGGAGACGCATCGCCTTTCGGGCCGCGCCGAGGACAACCGGCTCGTGCACTTCGCGCCGGGCGCCGAGTCGCCCCGCCCGGGCGACATCGCGACGGTGCGCGTGACGCACGCCGCGCCGTTCCACCTGCTCGCCGACGAGGGCCCCATCGCCGTGCGCCGCACGCGCGCGGGCGACGCGTGGGACCGCAGCCAGGCCGACTCGTGCGGCGTGCCCGCGCCCGTCGGCGGCGGCGCAGCCGCGGGAGCGGGTGCCGGGCGGCCCGTCTCGCTCGGGCTGCCGACGCTGCGCATCGGCACGTGACGCTCATCGCCGTCGTCGGCGCCACCGGCACCGGCAAGACGGCGAGGTCGCTCGCGATCGCCGATGCGGTGGTCGCGCTCGGCGCCCGCGCCGAGATCGTCAACTGCGACGCGATGCAGCTCTACCGCGGCATGGACGTCGGCACGGCGAAGGCGAGCGTCGAGGAGCGCCGCGGCCACGCGCACCACCTGCTCGACGTGCTCGAGCCGTGGCAGGACGCCGCGGTCGCCGCCTACCGCGACGAGGCGGCGCGCGTCGTCGCGGGCATCGAGGCGCGAGGCGCGGTGCCGATCCTCGTGGGCGGCAGCGGGCTCTACGCCTCGAGCGTGCTCTACGCCTTCGAGTTCCCCGCGACCGACGCCGAGCTCCGCGCCCGCCTCGAGGCGGAGCTCGACGCGACGGGCGCAGCCGCGATGCACGCGCGGCTGCGCGCGCTCGACCGGGCCGCCGCCGACGCGATCGGGCCGCACAACGGGCGCCGGCTCGTGCGCGCGCTCGAGGCGGTCACGCTCACCGGCGAGCCGTTCCGCGTCGGCCTGCCCGACGAGCGCTCGCTCGCGCGCCCCACGATCATCCAGCACGAGCGCGTCGACCGCGCCGAGCTCGTCGCTCGGCTCGACGAGCGCGTGCTCGGCATGTGGCGGCGCGGCATCGTCGACGAGGCGCGAGCGCTCCGCGAGGCGGGCATCGAGCGCGGCACGACGGCGCAGCAGGCGATCGGCTACCGCCAGGCGCTCGATCAGCTCGACGGCAGGATCACGGAGGCGGAGGCGATCGAGCGCACACAGGCCCTCACCCGGCGCTACGCGCGACGGCAGGTGTCGTGGTTCCAGCGCTACCCGGCCGAGCCGCCTGCCGACGCGGCCGAGCTCGCCCGGCGCGCGGTCGCTAGCCTGGGGGGATGACGATGCACGCCACCGGATTCGCCAAGGGCCACGGCACGGGGAACGACTTCGTGCTCGTCGCCGACCCGACCGGCGATCGGCCGCTGCTGCCGGGGGAGGTGCGCGCGCTCGCCGATCGGCGCTTCGGCGTCGGCGGCGACGGCGTGATCCGAGCTGTGCCCGCCGGTCGCGCGGGCGACGCGGCGCTCGACGACGCCCCCGCGGGCACGTGGGCGATGGACTACTGGAACGCCGACGGCAGCGCGAGCGAGATGTGCGGCAACGGGGTGCGCGTGTTCGTGCGGTTCCTGCTCGAGCAGGGGCTCGCCGAGCTCCCCGATGGCGGCTCGATCGACGTGGCCACGCGCGCCGGCGTCAAGCGCGTCGTGCGGCACGGCGACCTGCTCGCGGTCGACCTCGGGCCCTTCGCGCTCGGCGGCACCCGGCTCGTCGCCGCCGACGGCCTCGACGTCGCCCGGCCCGGCCTCGACGTGTCGACCGGCAACCCGCACGTCGTCGTCGCGCTCGCCGACGAGGCCGAGCTCGAGGCGCTCGACCTCCACCGGGCCCCCTCGCTCGACCCCGTCGCGGAGCACGGGGCGAACGTCGAGTTCGTCGTCCCGGGCGTGATCGCCGACGGCATCGGATCCATCCGGATGCGCGTGCACGAGCGGGGCGTCGGCGAGACGCTCTCGTGCGGCACGGGCGCGGTCGCCGCCGCGCTCGCGACCCGCCACTGGTCGGGCGAGGCGGCGGACCGCTGGATCGTCGACGTGCCTGGCGGCCGGCTCGAGGTCGACGTCGACGCCCGCGGCCACGCGTGGCTCACCGGGCCCGCCGAGATCGTCTTCCGCGGAGAGGCGCTCAGTCCGGCGCCGTGACGGCGATGATGCGATACGTCTTCCTGGAGGCCGCGCGCTCGACGTCGAAGCCGTCGAAGCGCTCCTGCAGCCAGCGCAGCAGCGAGTCGGCGCCGAGGTGCTTCTGCACCACGAGCCACGCGGTCGCGCCCGGCGCGAGCCGCGGCAGCCACGACTCGAGCAGCTCGTGCAGCTGCTGCTTGCCGATGCGGATCGGCGGGTTCGACCAGATGGCGTCGAAGCGGATGTCGGCCGGCACTCGCTCTGGCGCTGACGGGACGACGTTCGATAGGCTGAGCAGCTCGGCATTCCGCTCCACGAGCGAGAGCGCTCGGGCGTTGACGTCGACCGCCCACACGCGGGCATCGGGGGAGCGGAGCGCGAGCGACGCGGCGATCGGCCCCCAGCCGCAGCCGAGGTCGAGCAGCTCGCCCGTCGCGGGCGGCGCGGGGACGGCATCGAGCAGCACCGCGGTGCCGACGTCGAGGCGGTCGCCGGAGAACACCCCGGCGGCGGTCACCATCTCCCGCTCGCGGCCCGCGATCGGCACCCTGAGCGTCCGGACCGACTCGGGCGCGGCAGGATCGGGCGAGAAGTAGTGGTCCGACACGGATCCGACAGTACAGAAGGAAGCAACGCATGGCAGAAGCCCAGGACGGCACCGACAGCGGGCGCGCGATGGAGCGCATCCTCGCGTGGGCCGAGCCCGGCGAGGGCGAGCTGCTCGCCGCTCGCGCGCAGGCGCTGCAGGACGACGACGCGCCGAGCGACCTCGACGGCGACCAGCTCGACCGCGAGGAGCGCGCGGCGCTCCGGCGCGTCGACGGCCTCCGCACCGAGCTCGAGGACGTCACCGAGGTCGAGTACCGGCAGCTGCGGCTCGAGAACGTCGTGCTCGTCGGCGTTTACAGCGGCAGCGCGGAGGACGCCGAGAACTCGCTGCGCGAGCTCGCGGCGCTCGCCGAGACCGCGGGCGCGCGCGTGCTCGACGGCGTGCTCCAGCGCCGCCCGAACCCCGACCCGGCGACCTACGTCGGCCGCGGCAAGGCCGAGGAGCTCGCCGCGATGGTGAAGGAGCTCGGCGCCGACACGGTCGTCGCCGACAGCGAGCTCTCGCCGAGCCAGCGGCGCGCGCTCGAGGACCGCGTGAAGGTCAAGGTCATCGACCGCACGGCCGTCATCCTCGACATCTTCAGCCAGCACGCGAAGAGCCGCGAGGGCAAGGCGCAGGTCGAGCTCGCGCAGCTCGAGTACCTGCTGCCGCGCCTGCGCGGCTGGGGCGAGTCGATGTCGCGCCAGGCCGGTGGCCAGGTCGGCGGGCAGGGCGCGGGCATGGGCTCGCGCGGTCCCGGCGAGACGAAGATCGAGCTCGACCGGCGGCGCATCCACTCGCGCATGGCGCGGCTCCGCAAGCAGATCAAGGGCTTCGCGCCCGCGCGCCAGGCGAAGCGCGCCAATCGCGACCGCCACGAGGTGCCGGGCGTCGCGATCGCCGGCTACACGAACGCCGGCAAGTCGAGCCTGCTCAACCGGATCACCGGTGCGGGCGTGCTCGTCGAGAACGCCCTGTTCGCGACGCTCGACGCGACCGTGCGCCGAGCGCAGACCCCCGACGGGCGCGAGTTCACGATCGCCGACACGGTCGGCTTCGTGCGCGACCTGCCCCACCAGCTCGTCGAGGCGTTCCGCTCGACGCTCGAGGAGGTCGCGGAGTCGGACGTCATCGTGCACGTCGTCGACGCGAGCCACCCGGACCCGGCGTCGCAGATCGCGACCGTGCGCGACGTGCTGGGGGAGACGGGCGCGCGCTCGATCCCCGAGATCGTCGTGTTCAACAAGGCCGACCTCGTGAGCGACGACGAGCGGCTCGTGCTGCGCGGGCTGCAGCCCGACGCCGTCTTCGCCTCCGCCCGCACGGGCGAGGGCGTCGACGAGCTGCTCGAGCGCATCGCCGAGCTGCTGCCGCGGCCCGAGGTCGCGGTCTCGCTCCTCGTGCCGTTCGACCGCGGTGACATCATCGCGATGCTGCACGACCGCTTCGAGGTGCTCCGCGAGGACTACGAGGCCGACGGCACGCGTGTCGAGGCGAAGGTGACGGAGGCCGCGGCGGGGCAGCTCGCGGAGTTCGTGGTCGGCTAGACTGCGCGGAGCACCGCGACGACGCGGCCGAGCACCTCGGCCTCGTCGCCGAGGATGGGCTCGAACGCGGAGTTGCGCGGCAGCAGCCACGTGTGGCCGTCGCGCTGCTTGAAGACCTTGACCGTCGCCTCGCCGTCGAGCATGGCCGCGACGATGTCGCCGTTCACCGCGTCGCGCTGCTGGCGCACGACGACCCAGTCGCCGTCGCAGATCGCCGCATCCACCATGGAGTCGCCGACGACCTGGAGCATGAAGAGGTCGCCGGAGCCGACGAGCTGCTTCGGCAGCGGGAACACGTCGTCGACCTGCTCCTCGGCCGTGATCGGGATGCCCGCGGCGATGCGGCCGACGAGCGGCACGAACGCCGCCTGCTGGATCGAGCCGACCGACTCGTCGATCTCGTCGTCGACGAGGACCTCGATCGTGCGCGGCCGCGCGGGATCGCGCCGGATGCACCCAGCGAGCTCGAGCTGGCCGAGCTGGTGCGTGACACTCGAGAGCGACGAGAGTCCCACGGCGTCGCCGATCTCGCGGTAGCTCGGCGGATAGCCGCGCTGCTTCACCGCGCGCTGGATGACCTGCAGGATCGCCTGCTGCTTCTCGGTGAGCTGCCTCGTCATGCCGTGCCCCGATCCCCGCGTGTCAGTGGTGCCTGATGGACTCCTCGTGGTTCGAAAGCGTATCCGAGAGGGCGCCCGGATCAAACGCACGTTCGAGCGAGTCGTGGAGAAAGTCCCGCGACAGGGTTGACGCGTGCGGCAGTTCGAAAGTAGATTCGAAACAGAGATTCGCAGCCGGTGCTCCCGGCCGAGCACCGGCTGCGGATCCCAGTCCTCGGACTGGGACCGAGAGGAGGCACTCATGACCGCCATCGCCACCGCCACCGCCACCACCGTCGCCGGCGCCGCGCCGATGCCGCGCCTGCGCATGACCGCTCGCGGCCGCCGCGCCCTCGCGTTGCTCGTCGCCGCGCCCGTGCTCGCCGTCGGCGCGCTCACCGGCGCGGGCCTCGTCGGCGACGCCGTCGCCGGCGCCGTCGCCTCCTCGTCGACCGCGACCGCCGAGTTCGACCACATCACCGTCGTGCCGGGCCAGTCGCTGTGGCAGATCGCCCAGGCCGTCGCCCCCGAGGCCGACCCGCGCGACGTCATCGCCGAGATCGAGCTGCTCAACGGCATCGCGGGCGCGATCCAGCCCGGCGAGCGGCTCGCGATCCCCGCGCAGTACGCCGACTGAGCGGCGCGGCCGACCGCGCCGCGCGCGGTCGACGGCATCCGCCGAAGTCCTAGGCTGGATCGGTGACGAGCCTCGACGACCTCCCGATCCGCGACGACCTGCGCGGGCTGACGCCCTACGGCGCACCGCAGCTCGAGGTGCCCGTGCGGCTCAACGTCAACGAGAACGCCTACCGGGTGCCCGAGGAGGTCGCGCTCGACATCGTGCAGGAGGTCGCGCGCGCGCTGCCCGACGCCAACCGCTACCCCGACCGCGAGTTCGACGAGCTGCGCCGCTCCTTCGCGCACTACCTCGGCCACGGCGTGACGCCCGAGCAGATCTGGGCGGGCAACGGCTCGAACGAGGTGCTCCAGCACGTGCTGCAGGCCTTCGGCGGGCCCGGCCGCACGCTGCTGTCGTTCACGCCCACCTACTCGATGTACCCGCTGCTCGCGCAGGGCGTGGGGATGCGGTGGGTGCCGGTCCCGAGGGACGAGGGCTTCACCGTCGGCCCCGACACCGTCCGCGCAGCGATCGCCGAGCACGACCCCGACGTCGTCTTCCTGTGCTCGCCGAACAACCCGACCGGGACGGCGATCGACCTCGAGACGATCGAGGCGGCGGCCGACGCGGCGCGCGGCATCGTGCTCGTCGACGAGGCCTACGCCGAGTTCGCGCGCGACCGCGAGCAGACGGCCCTCACCCTGCTCGATCGGCACCCGCGGCTGCTCGTCTCGCGCACCATGAGCAAGGCGTTCGCGTTCGCCGGCATGCGCGTCGGCTACCTCGCCGCGCACCCGGCGGTCATCGACGCCCTCCGGCTCGTGCGGCTGCCGTACCACCTCTCGGCCATCACGCAAGCGGCGGCCGTCGCGGCGCTGCGCCACAGCGACGTCATGCTCTCGCGCGTCGACGACCTCCGCGCGCAGCGCGACCGCATGGTCGAGGAGCTCTCCCGGCTCGGCTACCGCCCGTACCCCTCGGACGCGAACTTCGTGCTCGTCGCAGGGGTCGACGACCCGCAGGCGACCTTCCGCGCGCTGCTCGATCGAGGCATCCTCGTGCGCGACGTCGGGCTGCCCGGCACGCTCCGCATCACCGCCGGCACGAGGGCCGAGACGAGCGCGCTGCTCGCCGCGATGGCCGAGCTGCGGCCCGAGTAGGATCGAGGGATGCCCCGCACCGCAACCATCGAGCGCACGACGAGCGAGTCGAGCATCCGCCTGAGCGTCGACCTCGACGGCACGGGCGCCTCCTCGATCTCGACGACGGTGCCCTTCTACGACCACATGCTGACGGCGTTCTCGAAGCACTCGCTCATCGACCTGACGGTCGAGGCGAGCGGCGACACCGAGATCGACGCGCACCACACGGTCGAGGACACCGCGATCGCGCTCGGCCTCGCGCTCGGCGAGGCGCTCGGCGACAAGCGGGGCGTGCGCCGCTACGGCGACGCGACCGTGCCGCTCGACGAGGCGCTCGCCCGCGCGGTCGTCGACCTCTCGGGCCGGCCGTTCCTCGTGCACTCCGGCGAGCCCGCGGGCTTCGAGCTGCACCGCATCGGCGGCCACTTCACGGGATCGCTCGTGCGCCACGCGTTCGAGGCCATCGCGCTCAACGCTCGCCTCACCGCGCACGTCGAGGTGCTCGCGGGCCGTGACCCGCACCACATCGCCGAGGCGGAGTTCAAGGCCTTCGCGCGCGCGATGCGCGTCGCGGTCGAGCCCGACCCGCGCGTGACCGGTGTGCCGTCGACGAAGGGTGCCCTGTGACCGCCCAGCGCAAGCGCGTCGCGCTGCTCGACTACGGGCTCGGCAACGTCCACTCGGCCGCGAAGGCGCTCGAGGCGGCCGGCGCCGACGTGTGCCTGACGGCCGACCGCACCGCGATCATGGAGGCCGACGGCCTCGTCGTGCCCGGCGTCGGCTCGATGGCCGCGTGCATGGAGGGCATCCAGGCGATCCACGGCGGCGAGCTCATCGGCCGGCGGCTCGCGGGCAGCCGGCCCGTGCTCGGCATCTGCGTCGGCATGCAGGTGCTCTTCTCCTCGGGCGAGGAGGGCGGCGGCGACACGCGCGGGCTCGACGAGTGGCCCGGCACGGTGCGCCGCCTGCAGGCGGACGTGCTGCCACACATGGGCTGGGCGCAGGTCGAGGCGCCGGAGCACTCGCAGCTCTTCGCGGGCCTCGCCGACGAGCGCTTCTACTTCGTCCACTCCTACGGCGTGACCGAGTGGGGCCTCGACCCCGACCCGCGCATGCGCCAGCCCGCCGTTACGTGGGCCGAGCACGGCGAGCGGTTCATCGCCGCCGTCGAGAACGGCCCGCTCGCGGCGACGCAGTTCCACCCCGAGAAGTCGGGCGAGGCGGGCGTGCGCCTGCTCGAGAACTGGGTCCGCGGGCTCTGACCCATCCCGGCCGCGCGCGCGACCGCGCCGTGGCCACCGTCCGGAAGGCAACGCATCCCATGACCGACTTCAACCAGTCGCCCAAGCTGCAGCTGCTGCCCGCGATCGATGTCGCCGGCGGCAAGGCGGTGCGGCTCACGCAGGGCAAGGCGGGCACCGAGACCTCGTTCGGGAGCCCCGTCGACGCCGCGGAGGACTGGATCCGGCAGGGTGCGGAGTGGCTGCACCTCGTCGACCTCGACGCGGCGTTCGGTCGCGGCGACAACCGCGCCGTGATCCGCAAGGTCATCAAGGCCGCGAAGGGCCGCGTCAACGTCGAGCTCTCGGGCGGCATCCGCGACGAAGCCTCGCTCGAGGCCGCTCTCGCGACCGGCGTCAAGCGCATCAACCTCGGCACCGCGGCGCTCGAGAACCCCGAGTGGACCGCATCCGTCATCGCCGAGTACGGCGACCAGATCGCCGTCGGGCTCGACGTGCGCGGCACGACGCTCGCCGCGCGCGGCTGGACCAAGGACGGCGGCGACCTGTGGCACGTGCTCGACCGGCTCGAGGCCGCCGGCTGCAGCCGCTACGTCGTGACCGACGTCACGAAGGACGGCACGCTCAAGGGGCCGAACCTCGAGCTGCTGCGGCAGGTCGGCGAGCGCACGCAGAAGCCGATCGTCGCCTCGGGCGGCGTCGCGAGCCTCGACGACATCGCGGCGCTGCGCGAGCTCGTGCCGCACGGCGTCGAGGGCGCGATCGTCGGCAAGGCGCTCTACGCCGGCGCGTTCACGCTCGCCGCAGCGCTCGACGTCGCGGGGCAGTAGGCGATGCCGGGCCCGACGCCCGGCCGCGACGCCGACTCGGCCGGCCGGCCCTGGGCGGGGCGCTCGTTCCACCACCACGACTCGACGTACGCGGGCGACGACGGCTCGGCTCCGGTCGGCTACCTTGAGGCGGTGCGCGCGCTCGCCGAGCGCGGCGCGGGCCGCGGCGCGGTCGTCGAGGCGCTGCGCGGCGAGCGGGTGCTCGTGCCGCTGCTCGCGGCGGCGGGGGAGACCGGCGTCGACGAGCGCGGTCGCACGATCGACAAGACGCAGGAGCTCTCGATCGTGACGGTGCAGGGCCCGGACGGCGCGCCGATCCTGCCGATGTTCTCGCACGTGCAGGCGATGCAGGCGTGGAACGCGGCCGCGCGGCCGGTGCCCTCGAGCGTGCAGCGCGCCGCGGCGGCCGCGCTCGACGGGCCGGCCCGCATCGTGCTCGACCCGGGCTCGGCGAGCGAGTTCGTGCTCGGCCGCACGATGCTCGAGGCGATGCTCGCGGATGCGCCGTGGTCGTGGGGCGCGGAGGACCCGCACGTGCACGAGGCCGTCCTCGACGCGCTCTTCGCGCAGCCTGCGGTGCAGGGCGTCGTGCTCGCGACCGGAGATCCGCTCTGCCGGCTCGCGGGCGCCGATCTCGAGGTGCACGCGCTCGTCGACGGCTCGCCGGATGCCGCCGAGCAGGTGGGTCGCGCGGCGCGCGCGCTCGGCGAGGCCGAGGTGCTGCGCGCGCGCGTCGAGAGCCTCGCGCTGCGCGTGCACCGCTGGGACGGCGGAGCCTCGCGGCTGCCGCTCTCGGCGCCGCCGCTCGCGGCCGTCACCCGAGCCGAGCGGCGCTGAGGCGAGTCGCTAGACGACCGAGCCGGTGTACTTCTCTCCGGGGCCCTTGCCGGGCGCGTCGGGGATCGCGCTCGCCTCGCGGAACGCGAGCTGCACCGAGCGCAGCCCGTCGCGCAGCGGCGCAGCGTGCACGCTCCCGACCTCCGGCGCGGCGGCCGTGACGAGGCCCGCGAGCGCGTTGATGAGCTTCCGCGCCTCGTCGAGGTCGATCTGCTGCTCGGGGTCGTCGGCGAGGCCGACCTTGACCGCCGCGGCGCTCAGCAGGTGGATGGCGACGGTGTTGATGAGCTCCACCGCCGGGACGTCGGCGATGTCGCGCACCTCGGCGAGGCTGTCGTCGTCGTGGTCGTGCTCGATCGCGTCGGTCATCGCGCTCTTCTCCTGAAGGCTGGTCTCTGGTAGAGTTCTGCAGGTTTCGGGCTCTCGCCCGGAGGTGAAAGAGGAGCAATCCCACCCGCAGCCGTTCAAGGCTAACGGGTCAGCGGCACGGCGGCGCGCGTCACTCGATGCGCAGCGGCTCGTGCTGAGCCACGCGGCACATCGCGCGTAGTCGGCTCCTCGTTCGCCGTGCACCAGCACACAGCAGCAACGAGAAGGAGCCCGCGATCAGCGATCCCCGCATCAACGAGCGCATCCGCGTCCCAGAAGTCCGACTGGTCGGCCCCGCCGGCGAGCAGGTCGGCGTCGTGAGGGTCGAGGATGCCCTTCGCCTCGCCCGCGAGGCAGAGCTCGACCTCGTCGAGGTCGCTCCCGCAGCGCGGCCGCCCGTGGTCAAGATCATGGACTACGGCAAGTTCAAGTACGAGCAGGCGCAGAAGGCGAAGGATGCTCGTCGCAACCAGGCGAACACGGTCCTCAAGGAGGTCCGGTTCCGCCTCAAGATCGACGAGCACGACTACGAGACGAAGCGCAAGCGCGCGCAGGGGTTCCTCGAGGGCGGCGACAAGGTCAAGGCCATGATCCTCTTCCGCGGTCGCGAGCAGTCGCGCCCGGAGATGGGCGCCAAGCTGCTGCAGCGCTTCGCCGAGGACATCCGCGAGTACGGCGTCGTCGAGTCGTCGCCGACGCTCGACGGCCGCAACATGACGATGGTCGTGGGCCCGCTGCGCTCGAAGGCCGACGCGAAGACCGAGCAGAACGCCGCGCGCTCCGAGCAGCGCAAGGCCGCGCAGGAGAAGCGTCGCCAGGAGTCGGAGCGCAAGGCCGCCCGCCAGGCCGAGCTCGAGGCCTCGCGCCCCGCGCCGCGCCCCGCGCCGGCGCGCACGCCCGCGCCGCCGAGCGGCGAGCCGATGCGCGTGCCGCGCACCGAGTCGGACCGCTCCTCGCGCCCCGACCGCTCCTCGCGCCCGTCGAGCGACCGGCCCTCGAACGACCGCCCGTCGCGCCCGTCGTCGGAGCGCAGCTCCGAGCGCTCGAGCGACTCGCGGCCCCGCCAGGCGCCCCGCACCATCGCGCCCACGCCGGCGAACGCGCCGCGCCCGGCGTCGATGCCGAAGCCCGCTGCCGCACCCGCGGCAGGTACCCCCGCTGCAGCCGCAGCGCCCAAGCCCGCTGCGACGCCCGCGGCCCCGAAGCCCGGGGCCAAGCCCGCGGCGCCCTCGGCGGCCAAGCCCGCGGCACCCAAGGCCAAGCCCGCAGGCAAGCCCGCGGACAAGCCAGCATCCGAGTAGGAGAGAAGAATGCCCAAGCAGAAGACGCACTCCGGTGCCAAGAAGCGCTTCAAGGTGACGGGGACCGGCAAGATCCGCAAGCAGCAGGCCGGCATGCGCCACAACCTCGAGGTCAAGTCGTCGGTCCAGACGCGCCGCCTCAACAAGGACAAGGTGCTCGCGCCCGCCGACGCCAAGACCATCAAGAAGCTGCTCGCCCGCTGACGCGCGCGACGAAGTAGAGACGAAGAGAGAGAACCACTCATGGCACGTGTCAAGAGGGCCGTCAACGCCGCCAAGAAGCGCCGCGTCATCCTCGAGCAGGCCGAGGGCTACCGCGGGCAGCGCTCGCGGCTGTACCGCAAGGCCAAGGAGCAGCTGCTCCACTCGCACGTCTACGCGTTCCGCGACCGCAAGGCGAAGAAGGGCGACTTCCGCCGCCTGTGGATCCAGCGCATCAACGCCGCGTCGCGCGCGAACGGCCTGACGTACAACCGCCTCATCCAGGGCCTCGGCCTCGCGGGCATCGAGGTCGACCGCCGCATGCTCGCCGAGCTCGCGGTCAACGAGCCGGCGACCTTCGCCGCGCTCGTCGAGTCGGCCAAGGCCGCCCTGCCCGCCGACACGTCGGCTCCGCAGAACGCGGCCTGACGTGCTCGACAGCCCCCGCGCGCCTCGCGTGCGAGCGGCTGCCAAGCTCCAGCAGCGAACAGCCCGGTCCGAGACCGGGCTGTTCCTGTTGGAGGGACCGGCCGCGCTCGACGAGGCGCTGCGCTTCGCGCCGGCGTCGCTCGTCGAGGTCTTCGCGACCGATGCGGCGCGCGAGCGCCACGCCGAGCTGCTCGACCGCGTCGACGCGCGGCAGCTCACCGCGGTCTCCGACCGCGCGCTCAAGGCGATGACCGACACCGTGCGGCCGCAGGGCATCGTCGCGGTCGCGAAGCAGTCGCCCGTCTCCCTCGAGGCCGCGATCGAGCGAGCCGCGGCCGGGGAGCACCCGCTCGTCGCGATCCTCCACGAGGTGCGGGACCCCGGCAACCTCGGCACGATCCTCCGCGCCGCCGACGCCGCAGGCGCATCCGCCGTCGTCGTCACGGCGAACTCCGTCGACCCCTTCTCGCCCAAGGTCGTGCGCTCGACGACCGGCTCGCTCTTCCACCTCGACGTCTCGGTCGGCGCATCGACTGAGGATGCCGTCGCAGCCGCGCAGGCCGCGGGTCTCACGGTGCTCGCCGCCGACGTCTCGGGCGACGACCTCGTCGCGCTTCGGGGCGAGGGGATGCTGTCGGGCCCGACCGCGTGGCTGTTCGGCAACGAGGCGCGCGGCCTCGACGAGGCGACGCTCGCGCTCGCCGATCGCGCCGCCCGGCTGCCGATCTACGGCCGCGCGGAGTCGCTCAACCTCGCGACCGCGGCCTCGGTGTGCCTCTACCAGAGCGCCTTCGCCCAGCGCGGCGTGTAACCATTCCATTGCGATCCGGCGCCGCCGGACCGATCGACGTCGCGCGCCGTGCTTTGATGAGCGCATGCAGCCCCTCGTCGAGCTCGACCACGTCAACAAGCACTACGGCGACCTCCACGTCCTGAACGACATCGACGTCTCCATCCCCAAGGGCCAGGTCGTCGTCGTCATCGGCCCCTCGGGCTCCGGCAAGTCGACCTTCTGCCGCGCGATCAACCGGCTCGAGACGATCGACTCCGGCGAGATCCGCATCGACGGCGTGCCGCTGCCCTCCGAGGGCAAGGCGCTCGCGCAGCTGCGCGCCGACGTCGGCATGGTGTTCCAGTCGTTCAACCTCTTCTCGCACAAGTCGATCCTCGAGAACGTCACGCTCGGCCCCATCAAGGTGCGCGGCCTGAAGCGCAAGGACGCCGAGGAGCGCGCGATGCACCTGCTCGAGCGCGTCGGCATCGCCAACCAGGCGCACAAGATGCCCGCCCAGCTCTCGGGCGGCCAGCAGCAGCGCGTCGCGATCGCCCGATCGCTCGCGATGGAGCCCAAGCTCATGCTCTTCGACGAGCCCACGAGCGCGCTCGACCCCGAGATGATCAACGAGGTGCTCGACGTCATGGTCGAGCTCGCCCACGGCGGCATGACGATGATCACGGTCACGCACGAGATGGGCTTCGCCCGCAAGGCCGCCGATCGCGTGCTCTTCATGGCCGACGGGAAGGTCGTCGAGGACTCGACGCCCGAGTCGTTCTTCTCGAACCCCCAGTCGGCGCGCGCGAAGGACTTCCTCTCGAAGATCCTCACGCACTGACCCGCAAGTCCCAGAACCCGAAGAAGGAGAAGCACCATGCGCAGCAAGCTCACGCTCGGCGTGGCCGCGTTCGCGGTCCTCGCGCTCACCGCGTGCGGCGGCCCCGCCGGCACGACCTCGTCCGAGGCGCCGGAGGAGCCGACCGACACGGGCTCGGCCACCTCGAGCGACCACCCCTACGGCCTCGAGGTCGCGGAGTCGCCCGAGTTCGAGGCGGGCACGACCATGGCCGAGTTCGCCGAGGCCGGCACGATCACGATCGGCACGAAGTTCGACCAGCCGCTGTTCGGCCTCGTCGGCCCCGACGGTGCTCCCGAGGGCTTCGACGTCGCGGTCGGCTCGCTCATCGCAGCCGAGCTCGGCATCGCGTTCGAGGACATCCAGTGGGAGGAGACGGTCTCCGCCAACCGCGAGACGTTCATCGAGAACGGCACCGTCGACCTCGTCGTCGCGACCTACACGATCAACGACGCGCGCAAGGAGAAGGTCGACTTCGCCGGGCCGTACTACGAGGCCGGCCAGGCGCTCATGGTGCAGGCGGGCAACCCCGAGGGCATCACGGGCCCCGACGACGTCGCGGGCCTGTCGGTCTGCTCGGTCGAGGGCTCGACGCCCGCGGCCCGCATCGTCGACGAGTACGGCGCCAATCTGCAGGCGACCGACACCTACTCGAACTGCCTCGACCCGCTCCGCAACGGCCAGGTCGTCGCGGTGACGACCGACAACGTCATCCTCGCGGGCTTCGTCGACCAGAACGCGGGTGAGTTCGAGCTCGTGAACGAGGGCGAGACCTTCACGTCCGAGCCCTACGGCATCGGCCTCACCAAGGGCGACGACGCGTTCCGCGACTGGATCAACGACGTCCTCGAGGAGGCCCAGGCCGACGGCACGATGGACTCGCTGTGGGAGCAGACGGCTGGTGCAGTCCTGCCCACGCCCGAGTTCCCGGCAGTCGACCGCTACTGATCGATCCACGGCGCCGGGTGCGGGAGGTCCTCCTCCCGCACCCGGCGATCGGATGAGGGACTGATGCAAGCACTACTCGAGAACTGGCCGCTGTGGCTGCAGGGCATGTGGATGACCCTGCTGCTCACCGGCGCCACCACGCTGTTCGGGCTGCCGATCGGCATCCTGCTCGCCGGCATGCGCGTCTCGCCCGTCGCGGCGCTGCGCGTGGTCGCGACGGTGTGGACGGAGGTCGCGCGGAACACGCCGCTCACGCTCGTGTTCTTCTTCACGGCCTTCGTGCTCCCGAAGCTCGGCATCATCCTCGACTTCCAGCTCGGCGCGATCATCGCGCTGACGTACTACACGAGCGCGTTCTTCGCCGAAGCGGTGCGCTCGGGCATCAACTCGGTGCCGATCGGCCAGGCCGAGGCCTCGCGCTCGATCGGCCTCACCTTCAGCCAGACGATGGGCCTCGTCGTGCTGCCGCAAGCGTTCCGCAGCGTGCTGCCGCCGCTCATCAACGTCGTGATCGCCCTCATCAAGAACTCGTCCGTCGCGATGGGCTTCTTCGTCTTCGTGCTCGTCTCGGTCGCGCACCGCCTCTCGAACACGTACGGCGACCAGGCGCTGCAGATCTTCCTCGGCATCGCCCTCAGCTACCTGATCCTCACGGTGCCGCTCGGCCAGCTGGTCGACCACCTCGAGCGCAAGTGGAGCGTGCAGCGATGAGCGGCTCCGTCCTCTTCGACGCCCCGGGGCCGAACGCCATCCGGCGCTCGCGCATCCTCTCGATCGTCTTCGCCGTAGTCGCGGTCGCGGCACTGGCGCTCGCCGCCTACCAGCTCTGGCTCGGCGGCGCCTTCTACCAGGACCGCTGGGACATCTTCCAGTCGCCCGACCTGTGGTTCGGTGCGCGCGGCCTCATGGTCGGCCTCCGCACGACCCTCACGATCGCCGCGATCGCCGCAGTCGGCGCGCTCATCCTGGGTGTCGTCTTCTCGATCCTGCGCAGCGCGCCCTCGAAGTGGGTGCGGGTGCCGGTCACGATCGTGCTCGAGTTCTTCCGCGGCATGCCCGTGCTGCTGATGATGCTCTTCATCCTCATCGTCTTCTCGACCGGCGCCTACTGGGCCGTCGTGTGGGCGCTCGTCGTATACAACGGGGCGATCATCGGCGAGGCGCTCCGCGCCGGCATGAAGTCGCTCCCGAAGGGGCAGCGGGAGAGCGGCCTGGCGATCGGCCTCACGCCGCTGCGCACGACGCTCGAGATCGAGCTGCCGCAGGCCTTCCGCATCATGCTGCCGATCATCCTCGCGCAGCTCATCGTGCTGCTGAAGGACACCTCGCTCGGCTACATCGTCGGCTCGCCCGAGATCATCCGCATCGGACGGCAGCTCGTCGACTTCTACGACCGCCAGGGCGGCCCGTACGCGCTCTCGATGTTCTTCGTCATGCTCGCGATCTTCCTCGCGATCAACATCACGCTCTCGTGGCTCGTCCGCGTGCTCGCGCGACGGATGGCGCAGCCGCGCCGCGGCGGTCCCAACCTCGACGGCTCGAAGACCGAGGCGATCCCGCTCTCGACGCAGGCGATGCGCGAGGTCAAGGATCCGCAGGCCGAGATCACGCGGCTTCCCGGAGCGGGTATCGGCGGGCAGGGCTAGAGCGCGGCCCGGCGCGCCCCGAGCGCGCCGGTAGGATCGTCCGGTGCCCCAACCCGACGCATCCCCTGAACTGAGCGCGCGCGTCGACGCGGCCGTGCAGGCCGCGCTCGCCGCGATCGACGCCGCCTCGACGACGGCCGAGCTGCAGGCCGCGAAGTCCGCCCACAACGGGCAGGGCTCCGAGCTCGCCGGCCTCAACGCATCCCTCCGCGACATCGCGCCGGAGGAGCGCAAGGCCGCAGGCCAGACGATCGGCGCCGGCCGCGCCCGCGTCGCCGAGGCGATCGCCGCGCGCCAGGGCGAGCTCGCCGCGGCCGAGGAGGCCGCGCAGCTCGAGGCCGAGCGCGTCGACGTCACCGCGCTCCCGCGCCTGCGCGCGCCGGGCGGCCGGCACCCGCTCTCGATGCTCGCGGACGAGATGACGGATGTCTTCGTCGGAATGGGCTGGGAGGTCGCGGAGGGCCCCGAGCTCGAGCACGAGTGGTACAACTTCGACGCCCTCAACGTCGACCCCGACCACCCCGCGCGCGGCGAGTCCGACACCTTCTACGTCGCGCCCGCCGAGCGGCACCTCGTGCTGCGCACGCAGACGAGCCCCGTGCAGGCGCGCTCGATGCTGACGCGCGAGCTGCCGATCTACATCGTCGCGCCGGGCCGGGTCTACCGCACCGACGACATCGACGCGACCCACCTGCCGGTCTTCACGCAGATGGAGGGGCTCGCGATCGACAAGGGCCTCACGATGGCCCACCTCCGCGGCACGCTCGAGCACCTCGCCCGCATCATGTTCGGCGAGGAGGCGAAGATCCGCCTGCGCCCCAACTACTTCCCCTTCACCGAGCCGAGCGCCGAGATGGACGTCTGGCACCCCGGCATGCGCGGCGGACCGCGCTGGGTCGAGTGGGGCGGCTGCGGCATGGTCAACCCCAACGTGCTGCGCGCGACGGGCGTCGACCCGGAGGTCTACTCGGGCTTCGCGTTCGGCATGGGCGTCGAGCGCACCCTCCAGTTCCGGTACCAGCTCGACGACATGCGCGACATGATCGAGGGCGACGTGCGCTTCACCGAGCAGTTCGGGATGGTGATCTGATGCGGATTCCGCTGTCATGGCTCGCGGAGCACGTCGAGCTGCCCGCCGAGGGCGCTGCCGAGTGGCTGCACGCGACGCTCGTGCGCGTCGGCTTCGAGGAGGAGGCGGTGCACGGCGGCGAGCTGCGCGGCCCGATCGTCGTCGGCCGCGTGCTCTCGATCGAGGAGGAGCCGCAGAAGAACGGCAAGACCATCCGCTGGTGCCAGGTCGACGTCGGCGAGGCGCACGGCGGCGTGCGCGGCATCGTCTGCGGCGCGCTCAACTTCGTCGAGGGCGACCGGGTCGTCGTGACCCTGCCGGGCTCGGCGCTGCCGGGCGGCTTCGAGATCGCCGCGCGCAAGACCTACGGCCACGTCTCCGACGGCATGATCGCCTCCGAGCGCGAGCTCGGGCTCGGCGACGACCACGACGGCATCATGCGCCTCGATCAGCTCGGCATCGAGGGCGAGGTCGGGGCGGATGCGCTGGCGATCCTCGGCCTGGACGACCAGGCGGTCGAGATCAACGTCACGCCCGACCGCGGCTACGCGCTCTCGCTGCGCGGCATCGCGCGCGAGGTCGCCGCCGCGACCGGCCAGGCGTTCACCGACCCCGCCGAGACCGCGCGCGCCCGCGACGCCGGGCCGAAGGCATCCGGCTTCTCCGTCTCGCTCGACGACGACGCGCCCATCCGCGGCCGCGCCGGCTGCTCGCGCTTCGTCGTGCGGGTCGTGCGCGGCATCGACCCGTCGCGCCCGAGCCCCGCGTGGCTCGCCTCGCGGCTGCGGCTCGCGGGCATCCGCTCGATCTCGCTGCCCGTCGACATCACGAACTACGTCATGCTCGAGCTCGGCCAGCCGATCCACGGCTACGACCTCGCGAAGCTGCGCGGCGGCATCGTCGTGCGCCGCGCTGAGTCGGGGGAGACGCTCGTCACCCTCGACGACGTCGAGCGGAAGCTCGACCCCGAGGACCTGCTCATCACCGACGACCGCGGCGCGATCGGCCTCGCGGGCGTCATGGGCGGCGCGGAGACCGAGATGGATGCGTCGACGACCGACGTGCTCATCGAGGCCGCGACGTTCGACCCCGTCTCGATCAGCCGCACCGCCCGCCGGCACAAGCTCTTCTCGGAGGCGTCGAAGCGCTACGAGCGGGGCGTCGACCCCGCCGTCGCCGACGCCGCGGCGGCGCGCGTCGCCCAGCTGCTCGTCGAGCTCGCGGGCGGCACGCTCGACGAGCTCGGCACCGAGGTCGGCGAGGTCGCCGCGATGCAGCCGATCTCGATCCCGGTCGGCTACTGGAGCGCGCTGCTCGGCGGCGACTACGCCGACGACGAGGCGCGCGCCGCGCTCGAGAGCGTGGGCGCGACGATCGACGAGGGCCCGGTCGCGTGGACGGTCACCCCGCCGACGTGGCGTCGCGACCTGACCGATCGCGAGGGCCTCGTCGAGGAGATCGCCCGCATCGTCGGCTTCGACCGCATCCCCTCGGTGCTGCCGGTCGCTCCGCCGGGGCGCGGCTACTCGCGCGCGCAGCGGCTGCGCCGCAAGGTCGCCGACGCGCTCGCCGCGAGCGGCCACACCGAGGTGCTCGTCGCGCCGTTCGTCACCGAGCGCCAGGCGCGGCTGACCGGGCACGCGCCCGTGCGGCTCGAGAACCCGCTCGACGGCGAGCGCCCGTGCCTGCGCACCGCGCTCGTGCCGGGCCTCGTCGACACCGCGCACCGCAACCTCGGCCGTGGGCTCACCGACCTCGCGCTCTTCGAGCTCGGCCGTGTCTTCCGCGCCGTCGACGGGCAGGGCACCGACGAGCTGCCGGGCGCCGAGTCGCGGCCCGCCGACGACGTGCTCGCCGATCTCGACCGCCTGCCCGAGCAGCCGCTGCACGCCGCGGTGCTGCTCGTGGGGGAGCGGGTGCGCAAGCAGCCCGGTCGCGCCGCCGAGCGCTTCGGCCTCGCCGACGCGATCGAGGCGGCCGAGCGCATCGCTCGCACCGTCGGGCTCGAGCTCGAGCTTCGGCAGGCCGAGCGGTCGTGGCTGCACCCCGGCCGCACCGCCGAGCTGCTGCTCGGCGAGACGGTCGTGGGCGTCGCGGGCGAGCTGCTGCCGCAGGTCGCGGCGGACGCCGACCTGCCGCGCGGCGTCGCGGTCGCCGAGCTCGACCTCGACGCGCTCATCGAGCGCGCGCGCGTGCGGCTCGACACCCGGGTGATCGCACCGGTGCCCGCCGCGACGCAGGACCTCTCGGTCGTCGTGCCCGTCGCGGTGCCGGCAGGCGACGTGCAGCACGCCGTCCGCGACGGCGCGGGAGCGCTGCTCGAGCACATCGCGCTCGTCGACGACTACCGCGGCACCGGCCTCGGCGACTGCGAGAAGTCGCTCACGTTCGCGCTCCGCTTCCGTGCGCCCGATCGCACGCTCACGGCGGCCGAGGCGAGCGAGGCGAAGCTCGCGGGCCTCCGCGTCGCGACCGAGCGGCACGGCGCGCGGCTGCGGGAGTAGCATCCGGTCGTGGTCGAGATCCTGGTGCGCGGCGAGGCCGCGCTGCGCGCCGCCGCCGAGCGCGCGACCGTGACGGTGCACTCCCGCTGGCAGGCCGATGCGCCCGACGCGGCGATGACCGCGGTGACGACGGCGCACGCGGCCGCGGTCGAGCGAGCGCGAGCGCTCGCCGCCGCGGGCGCGATCGAGTCGTGGCACGCCGACCGCGCGTGGGTCTCGCACCACCGCGAGTGGGTCGGCGAGGGGCTGCCGCAGCGCCTCGTCTTCACCGCATCCGCCGCCCTCACCGCGACGTTCGTCGACGTCGACGCGCTCGGCGCCTGGATCGGCGAGCTGGGCAGCGCGCCCGAGCACGAGGTCGGCGGCGTGACGTGGTCGCTCGCCGAGGAGACCGAGCGACGGCTCTCGAGCCGCGCGCGCGAGCTCGCGGTCGAGGACGCCCGCGCTCGAGCCGCCGACTACGCGCGCGCCGCGGCGCTCGGCGAGCCCGCGATCACGGCCATCCGGGAGCCGGACCCCGCGCCGGCGCGACCCTTCGGCAAGGCGCGCGGCGGCGCCGAGGCGGCGATGCTCGCGAGCGCCGACGGCAGCGCGCCCGTCGCGCTCTCGGCCGGCGAGATCGAGGTCGAGGCCGCCGTCGAGGTCGCCTTCCGGGCGTAGCGGCATCCGAGGGGCCGATAGCCTGGGAGCATGAGCCTCTCCGTCGCCGTCGCAGGCGCGAGCGGATACGCGGGCGGCGAGCTGCTGCGGCTGCTCGCGCAGCACCCCGAGCTGGAGGTGCGCACCGTCACCGCGCACGCCAACGCCGGGCAGCCCCTCGTGTCCGTGCACCCGAACCTGCGCTCCCTCGCCACGCTGACCTTCCAGGAGACCACCCGCGAGGTGCTCGCCGGCCACGACGTCGTCTTCCTCGCGCTGCCGCACGGGCACTCCGCCGGGATCGCCGCCGAGCTCCCCGACGAGACGCTCGTCGTCGACGCCGGCGCCGACCACCGGCTGCTCGACGCGGCCGAGTGGACGCGCTACTACGGCACCGAGCACGCCGGCACCTGGCCCTACGGCATGCCCGAGCTCATGCTCGCCGACGGCGGCCGCCAGCGGCGCGAGCTGCGCGCCGCCCGCCGCATCGCCGTGCCGGGCTGCAACGCGACCGCCGTGACGCTCGCGGCCGCACCCGGCATCGCGGCCGGGCTCATCGACCCGACGGGGCTCACGTCCGCGCTCGCCGTCGGCTCCTCCGGCGCGGGCCGTGGCGCGAAGACCCACCTGCTCGCGAGCGAGCTCACGGGCAGCGCGACGCCCTACGGCGTCGGCGGCACGCACCGCCACCTGCCGGAGATCGCGCAGAACCTCCGGATGGTGGGCGCGACCGAGGTGCGGCACTCCTTCACGCCGGTGCTCGTGCCGATGTCGCGCGGCATCCTCGCGACCGTGACGGCGCCGCTCGTGGGCGACGCGAGCGCCGACGAGCTGCGCGGCGCGTGGCTCTCGGCCTACGCCGACGAGCGCTTCGTGCACGTGCTCCCCGCAGGGCACTACCCGCGCACCGCCGACGTCATCGGCTCGAACTCGGTGCACATCGGCGTCGGCCTCGACCAGGACGCCGGTCGCGTCGTGATGATCGCCGCGCTCGACAACCTCGGCAAGGGCACCGCGGGCGCCGCGATCCAGTCGGCGAACATCGCGCTCGGCCTCGACGAGCAGCTCGGGCTGCCGATCGACGGGGTGGCGCCGTGAGCGTGACCGCGGCCGCGGGCTTCCGGGCAGCGGGCGTCGCCGCGGGCGTGAAGTCGAGCGGGGGCGCCGACGTCGCGCTCGTCGTCAACGACGGCCCGATCGATGCGGCAGCCGGTGTCTTCACCGCCAACCGCGCGAAGGCCAACCCGGTGCTGTGGAGCCAGCAGGCGCTCGCCGACGGCACCGCTCGCGCGGTGATCCTCAACTCCGGCGGCGCGAACTGCTTCACGGGCGCCTTCGGCTTCCAGACCACGCACCAGACGGCCGAGCGGGTCGCCGAGCGACTCGGCATCGGCGCCGTCGAGGTGCAGGTGTGCTCGACGGGGCTCATCGGCGTCGGCGACGAGGCCTTCCGCCAGGCGGTGCTCCGCGGCGTCGACCTCGCGGTCGACGCGCTCGGCGACGACGAGGCGGCCGGGCTCGCGGCGGCGCGGGCGATCATGACGACCGACTCGGTGCCGAAGCAGGCGATCGACAGCCGGGGCGGCTACACGGTCGGCGGCATGGCGAAGGGCGCGGGCATGCTCGCGCCGGGGCTCGCCACGATGCTCGTCGTGCTCACGACCGATGCGGTCGCCGACGCCGCCATGCTCGACCGCGCGCTCCGCGCCGCGACGCGCGTGACCTTCGACCGGCTCGACTCCGACGGCTGCATGTCGACGAACGACACCGTGCTGCTGCTCGCGTCCGGCGCCTCGGGGCAGCGCGCCGGCGAGGCGGAGCTCACCGCGGCCGTCACCGCGGTGTGCGACGACCTCGCGCGGCAGCTGCAGGCCGACGCCGAGGGCGCGAGCCACGACATCGCGATCGAGGTGCTCGGCGCCGCGAGCGAGGACGACGCGGTCGTCGTCGGCCGCTCGGTCGCGCGCTCCAACCTCTTCAAGGCCGCGATCTTCGGCAACGACCCGAACTGGGGCCGCGTGCTCGCGGCGATCGGCACGACGGATGCGTCGTTCGACCCCTTCGAGGTCGACGTCGCCTTCAACGGCGTGCGGGTGTGCCACGCCGGCGAGCCCGACCGCCCGCGCGAGGAGGTCGACCTCACCCCGCGCGAGACGCGCATTCGCATCGACCTGCACGCGGGCGAGCACGCGGCGACGATCCGCACGAACGACCTCACCCACGAGTACGTCCACGAGAACTCCGCGTATGCCAGCTAGGGACGAGGCGCAGCTCGCGCAGAAGGCCGCGACGCTCATCGAGTCGCTCCCGTGGCTCGAGCGCTACCGCGGCGCGACGATGGTCGTGAAGTACGGCGGCAACGCCATGGTGTCGGCCGAGCTCCAGCGCGCCTTCGCCGAGGACATGGTCTACCTCCGCCACGTCGGCATCGCGCCCGTCGTCGTGCACGGCGGCGGACCGCAGATCAGCGAGGCGCTCCGCATCCACGGCATCGAGAGCGAGTTCCGCGGCGGCTACCGCGTCACGAGCCGCGAGGCGATGGACGTCGTGCGCATGGTGCTCACGGGCCAGGTCGCGCGCACCCTCGTGTCGCTCATCAACGCGCACGGCCCCCTCGCCGCGAGCATGTCGGGGGAGGACGCCGGGCTCTTCACGGGCCGTCGGCGCGGCACGGTCGTCGACGGCGAGGAGGTCGACCTCGGCCAGGTCGGCGACGTCGTCGACGTCGACCCCACGCCCGTGCGGCGGCTGCTCGACGCGGGGCTCATCCCGGTCGTCTCGTCGATCGCGCCCGATGGCGACCGGCCGGGGGAGTCGCTCAACGTCAACGCCGACGCGGCCGCCGCGGCGCTCGCGGCGGCGCTCGGCGCGCAGAAGCTCGTCATCCTCACCGACGTCGAGGGCCTCTACCGCGACTGGCCCGACCGCTCGTCGCTCGTGAGCGAGATCACCGACGTCGAGCTCGAGGCGCTCCTGCCGTCGCTCGAGTCGGGCATGATCCCGAAGATGCAGGCGTGCCTCGCGGCCGTCCGCGCGGGCGTGCCGAAGGCCGCGATCATCGACGGCCGCGCGCCCCACTCGATCCTGACCGAGATCTTCACGACCGCGGGATCCGGCACGGAGGTCGTGCCCGCATCCGCCACCACCGCATCCCCCACCGAGGGCCCCGACCGAGGAGCAGCATGACCCGGCACTTCCTGCGCGACGACGACCTGAGCCCCGCCGAGCAGCGCGAGGTGCTCGAGCGCGCCGCGCGCATGAAGCGCGACCGCTTCGCCGAGCGCCCGCTCGAGGGACCGCAGTCGGTCGCCGTCATCTTCGACAAGTCGTCGACCCGCACGCGCGTCTCGTTCCACGTCGGCATCTCCGACCTCGGCGGCTCGCCGCTCATCATCTCGACGGCCTCGAGCCAGCTCGGCGGCAAGGAGACCGCCGCCGACACCGCGCGCGTGCTCGAGCGGCAGGTCGCCGCGATCGTCTGGCGCACCTACGCGCAAGCCGGGCTCGAGGAGATGGCCGCCGGCACGACGGTGCCGGTCGTCAACGCGCTCTCGGACGACTTCCACCCGTGCCAGCTGCTCGCCGACCTGCTCACGATGCAGGAGCACAAGGGCGAGCTCGCCGGGCTCGAGGTCGCGTTCGTCGGCGACGGGCGATCGAACATGGCGCAGTCCTACCTCCTCGCGTGCGCGACCGCGGGCATGCACGTGCGCGTCGCCGCTCCGGCCGGCTACGCGCCCGAGCCCGCGGTGGTCGCCGACGCCGAGCGCATCGCCGGCGAGACGGGCGGCAGCGCGACGGTCGGCGACGACGCCGCGGCCGCGGTCGCAGGCGCCGACGTCGTCGTGACCGACACGTGGGTGTCGATGGGCAAGGAGGACGAGAAGGCCGAGCGAGTCGCGACCTTCGGCGGCTTCAAGGTCGACCGCGCGCTCATGGCGCTCGCGAAGCCGGATGCGGTCTTCATGCACTCCCTGCCGGCCGACCGCGGCTTCGAGGTCGCGGCGGACGTCATCGACGGGCCGCAGTCGATCATCTGGGACGAGGCGGAGAACCGCCTGCACGCGCAGAAGGCGCTGCTGGCGTGGCTGCTGGAGAAGGCGGACGCATGAGCGAGCAGCAGCACGGCACGAACGAGGGCTCGCTGTGGGGCGGCCGCTTCGCCTCGGGACCGAGCCCCGAGCTCGCGCGGCTCTCGAAGTCGACGCAGTTCGACTGGCGGCTCGCGCAGCTCGACATCCGCGGCTCGCAGGCGCACGCGAGCGCGCTGCACGCGGCGGGGCTGCTCTCCGACGACGAGCTCGCCGGCATGCGCGCGGCGCTCGACGAGCTGAGCGAGCGCGTGCGCTCCGGCGCGTTCGTCGCCGCCGACTCGGACGAGGATGTGCACGGCGCGCTCGAGCGCGGCCTCATCGAGATCGCCGGCGCCGACCTCGGCGGCCGGCTGCGCGCCGGGCGCTCGCGCAACGACCAGATCGCGACGCTCGTGCGGGTGTGGATGCTCGAGGAGACCGAGGAGGTCGAGCGCGGCATCCGCGCGGTGATCGAGGCGCTGCGGATGCAGGCCGATGCGCACCCCGACGCGGCGATGCCCGGGCGCACCCACCTGCAGCACGCGCAGCCGGTGCTGCTCGCCCACCACTTGCTCGCCCACGCGTGGCCGCTCGTGCGCGACCTCGAGCGGCTCGCCGACTGGCGGGTCCGCGCGAGCGAGTCGCCCTACGGCGCCGGCGCGCTCGCCGGCTCGACGCTCGGGCTCGACCCGGCCCTCGTCGCCCGCGAGCTCGGGCTCGCCGCCCCGAGCCCGAACTCGATCGACGCGACGAGCGCTCGCGACGTCGTCGCGGAGCTCACGTTCGTGCTCGCGATGACCGCGATCGACATCTCGCGGCTCGCCGAGGAGGTCATCCTCTGGGCGACGCGCGACCTCGGCTTCGCGCGGCTCCACGACGGCTTCTCGACCGGGTCGTCGATCATGCCGCAGAAGAAGAACCCCGACATCGCCGAGCTCGCGCGCGGCAAGGCCGGCCGCCTCATCGGCGATCACACGGGTCTGCTCGCGACGCTCAAGGCGCTGCCGCTCGCGTACAACCGCGACCTGCAGGAGGACAAGGAGCCGGTGTTCGACGCGGTCGACCAGCTGCAGGTGCTGCTGCCGGCCTTCGCCGGGATGATCGCGACGCTCGAGTTCGACGAGGCGCGGATGCGCTCGGGCGCGGCGGCGGGGTACGCGCTCGCGACCGACGTGGCGGAGTGGCTCGTCAAGCGCAGGGTGCCGTTCCGCGAGGCGCACGAGATCGCCGGCGCGCTCGTGCGGCTGTGCGAGCAGCGGGGGATCGAGCTCGACGAGGCGAGCGACGACGACTACCGCTCGGTGTCGGAGCACCTGACCCCCGACGTGCGCGAGGTGCTGACGGTCGACGGTGCGATCGCCGCTCGCGCGGGGCTCGGCGGCACCGCTCGCTCCGCGGTCGACGCGCAGCTCGCCTCGCTCGACGAGCGCTTGTCCCGGCTCTCGCGCGGCTGACGTTCGGTAGATTCGAACCGTGATCGACCTCGCCCCCATCCAGCTCGACCCCGCCTTCGACAACGTGTGGGACGAGCTGCAGTACCGCGGGAGCGTGCACGTCTCGACCGACCCGGAGGCGCTGCGCGCGCTGCTCGGCGGCGACCCGATCACGTACTACTGCGGATTCGACCCGACCGCCCCGAGCCTGCACCTCGGCAACCTCGCGCAGCTCATCATCATGCGCCGGCTGCAGCTGGCCGGCCACCGGCCGCTCGCCCTCGTCGGCGGCTCGACCGGCCTCATCGGCGACCCGAAGCCGACGGCCGAGCGGCAGCTCAACGAGCGGGAGACCGTGGCGGAGTGGGTCACGTACCTCGGCGAGCAGATGCTGCGCTTCCTCTCCGACGAGGGCGACAACGCCGTGCGGCTCGTGAACAACCTCGACTGGACCGAGCCGCTCTCGACCGTCGACTTCCTGCGCGAGGTCGGCAAGCACTTCCGGGTCGGGACGATGCTCCGCAAGGACGTGGTCGCATCCCGCATGGAGTCGGACGAGGGCATCTCCTACGCGGAGTTCAGCTACCAGGTGCTCCAGGGACTCGACTTCCGCGAGCTCTTCCTCCGCTACGGCTGCATCATGCAGCTCGGCGGCAGCGACCAGTGGGGCAACCTCACCGCAGGGACCGAGCTCATCCGCAAGGCCGAGGGCGTCCACGCCCACGCCCTCGGGTCGCCGCTCATCACCGATGCCGACGGCCGCAAGTTCGGCAAGAGCGAGGGCAACGCCGTCTGGCTCGACCCGAACCTGACGACGCCCTACGCGATGTACCAGTTCTGGCTCAACCAGGACGACGCGATCGTCGTGCAGCTGCTGAAGTCGTTCACATTCCTGCCGTCGGCTCGCATCGCCGAGCTCGAGCGCGCGACGGCCGAGGCCCCGTTCCGCCGCGAGGCGCAGCGCGAGCTCGCGCTGCAGGCGACCGCCTTCATCCACGGTCGCGCCGCGACGGAGCAGGCGATCGCCGCATCGGAGGCGCTCTTCGGTGCCGGGGATCTCGCGGCGCTCGACGCCGGCACCCTCGCCGCCGCGGTTGGCTCGCTCGACCGCCAGGCGACGGCGACGGATGACGCGCCGGTCCTGCAGCTGCTGCAGGAGACGGGACTCGTCGACTCCCTCTCCGAGGGGCGGCGCGCGATCGCGCAAGGCGGCGTCTCGGTCAACAACCAGCGCATCGACGACCCGGCGGCGACGCTCGAGGGCCGCTTGCTGCACGGCCGCTTCGCGGTGCTCCGCCGCGGCAAGAAGACGCTCGCGGGCGTCGACGCCGGCGCCTGACGCCGCCGGGGGAGCGGCGCGACACGCCCGGGATGCACGCAGTTTGCGGCCCGCGTCCCCGAGCCGTGTAACGTATCCACTCGTCACCCCAAAGACGCCGAGCCGGACAGGCCAGCGGATCAAGAGGGACCACCCCCAGCAGAACGGCCACGCTTTCGCGTGCTTGCCGAGACGCGGGTGCGGTGACAGACCACTTCAACGATGAATGTGCGGAGAGCACGGTCGGCAGCTGCCGACCGAGCGAGACACCGACTTGACAGTCGCTCCGGAGCGTGTAACCTAGACAGGTTGCCACGAGCCGGGCCGAATGCGAGCCCGGTGCAGCAGGAGCCGATTTGACAGTCGCTCCGGAGCGTGTAACCTGAACAGGTTGCCACGAGCCGGATCGATCGAGACTGGCTCTCGCAGATGCCGACTTGACAGTCGCTCTGGAGCGTGTAACCTGAACGGGTTGCCACGAGCCAGGCCGAACAGCGAGCCGGCTCCAGCCGACGCCGACTTGACAGTCGCTCCGGAGCGTGTAGCCTGAACGGGCTGCCACGAGCCGGTCGATGTCCGGCGCCAGCGAAGCTCCGCACGGCGTGTCGATTTGACACGGACCGGGAAGTGGCTAACATAGAGAAGTTGCCTCGGCGCAGACCCCCATGGGGAATGCACGAGAGCGTCTGATCCTTGAGAACTCAACAGCGTGCACAATGTCAAATGCCAAAAATTACTCGTAGTGCCTTCGGGCACACGATTCCTTTGGATGAGACGGATTGTCAGTAGACAGTCCATTTTGTCAGCATCAAACTCGCTGCCGCCCGGTTTTCCCCGAGCGGTACGCAACATTTCTTTACGGAGAGTTTGATCCTGGCTCAGGACGAACGCTGGCGGCGTGCTTAACACATGCAAGTCGAACGATGAAGGAGGAGCTTGCTCCTCCGGATTAGTGGCGAACGGGTGAGTAATACGTGAGCAATGTGCCCTTGACTCTGGGATAAGCGCTGGAAACGGCGTCTAATACCGGATACGACCCTCGGAGGCATCTCCTGAGGGTGGAAAGAACTTCGGTCAAGGATCAGCTCACGGCCTATCAGCTTGTTGGTGAGGTAACGGCTCACCAAGGCGACGACGGGTAGCCGGCCTGAGAGGGTGACCGGCCACACTGGGACTGAGACACGGCCCAGACTCCTACGGGAGGCAGCAGTGGGGAATATTGCACAATGGGCGCAAGCCTGATGCAGCAACGCCGCGTGAGGGACGACGGCCTTCGGGTTGTAAACCTCTTTTAGCAGGGAAGAAGCGAAAGTGACGGTACCTGCAGAAAAAGCACCGGCTAACTACGTGCCAGCAGCCGCGGTAATACGTAGGGTGCAAGCGTTGTCCGGAATTATTGGGCGTAAAGAGCTCGTAGGCGGTCTGTCACGTCTGCTGTGAAAACCCGAGGCTCAACCTCGGGCTTGCAGTGGGTACGGGCAGACTAGAGTGCGGTAGGGGAGATTGGAATTCCTGGTGTAGCGGTGGAATGCGCAGATATCAGGAGGAACACCGATGGCGAAGGCAGATCTCTGGGCCGTAACTGACGCTGAGGAGCGAAAGCATGGGGAGCAAACAGGCTTAGATACCCTGGTAGTCCATGCCGTAAACGTTGGGAACTAGATGTGGGGACCATTCCACGGTCTCCGTGTCGTAGCTAACGCATTAAGTTCCCCGCCTGGGGAGTACGGCCGCAAGGCTAAAACTCAAAGGAATTGACGGGGGCCCGCACAAGCGGCGGAGCATGCGGATTAATTCGATGCAACGCGAAGAACCTTACCAAGGCTTGACATATACCGGAAACGGCCAGAGATGGTCGCCCCGCAAGGTCGGTATACAGGTGGTGCATGGTTGTCGTCAGCTCGTGTCGTGAGATGTTGGGTTAAGTCCCGCAACGAGCGCAACCCTCGTCCTATGTTGCCAGCACGTTATGGTGGGAACTCATGGGATACTGCCGGGGTCAACTCGGAGGAAGGTGGGGATGAGGTCAAATCATCATGCCCCTTATGTCTTGGGCTTCACGCATGCTACAATGGCCGGTACAATGGGCTGCGATACCGCAAGGTGGAGCGAATCCCAAAAAGCCGGTCTCAGTTCGGATTGGGGTCTGCAACTCGACCCCATGAAGTCGGAGTCGCTAGTAATCGTAGATCAGCAACGCTACGGTGAATACGTTCCCGGGCCTTGTACACACCGCCCGTCAAGTCATGAAAGTCGGTAACACCCGAAGCCAGTGGCCTAACCTTTTGGAGGGAGCTGTCGAAGGTGGGATCGGTGATTAGGACTAAGTCGTAACAAGGTAGCCGTACCGGAAGGTGCGGCTGGATCACCTCCTTTCTAAGGAGCATCTCGCCGGCACAGCCGGCGCAGAGCCACTACGGTCGCACACGTCGACCGGTGGAAGCTCAAGGGTGGAACATTGACATTGGCGCTCGAAGGATCGAGCCCAGCGAAGTACAGCTGCCTAGGCAGCTCGGAACCGCGGGGCGAGTGAGGTCGGGCGCATGCACGCTGTTGGGTCCTGAGGGACCAGACGGCGCCTTTCGGCGTCTCTTCCCTCGGACCGGCCGGCTGACGCGCAGCGCGCGGAGGTCGACGGTACCGACCGTAAGTTGAGAACTACACAGTGGACGCGAGCATCTTAGATTCGAGCTTCGGCTCGAGTCTTGATGATCTATATAGATCATTGGTCGCCATCGCCTCGGCGGTGGTGTCCTAACCAAAATACTCATGTATGTGGTCAAGTTTCTAAGAGCAAACGGTGGATGCCTTGGCATCTGGAGCCGATGAAGGACGTAGTAATCTGCGATAAGCCTCGGGGAGCTGATAAACGAGCTTTGATCCGAGGATCTCCGAATGGGGAAACCCCGCTGGGCGGCGTGCCGACCCAGTGACTCCCGCCTGAATATATAGGGCGGGTAGAGGGAACGTGGGGAAGTGAAACATCTCAGTACCCACAGGAAGAGAAAACAACAGTGATTCCGTCAGTAGTGGCGAGCGAACGCGGAAGAGGCTAAACCGATCGTGTGTGATAGCCGGCAGGCGTTGCACGATCGGGGTTGTGGGACATCTCAGCTGCTCTGCCGAGCAGCAAGCGTTACAGACCGCGGTAGGCGAAGAACTTGGAAAGGTTCATCGAAGAGGGTGACAATCCCGTAGCCGAAACCGCGCGATGGCGCGAGGTCCATCCCAAGTAGCACGGGGCCCGAGAAATCCCGTGTGAATCTGCCAGGACCACCTGGTAAGCCTAAATACTCCCAGATGACCGATAGCGGACAAGTACCGTGAGGGAAAGGTGAAAAGTACCCCGGGAGGGGAGTGAAATAGTACCTGAAACCGTTTGCTTACAAACCGTTGGAGCAGCCCTAGCAGCTGTGACAGCGTGCCTTTTGAAGAATGAGCCTGCGAGTTAGCGATATGTGGCGAGGTTAACCCGTGTGGGGTAGCCGTAGCGAAAGCGAGTCTGAATAGGGCGATTCAGTCGCATGTCCTAGACCCGAAGCGAAGTGATCTATCCATGGCCAGGTTGAAGCGAGGGTAAGACCTCGTGGAGGACCGAACCCACTTAGGTTGAAAACTGAGGGGATGAGCTGTGGATAGGGGTGAAAGGCCAATCAAACTTCGTGATAGCTGGTTCTCTCCGAAATGCATTTAGGTGCAGCGTTGCGTGTTTCTTGCCGGAGGTAGAGCTACTGGATGGCCGATGGGCCCCAAAAGGTTACTGACGTCAGCCAAACTCCGAATGCCGGTAAGTGAGAGCGCAGCAGTGAGACGGTGGGGGATAAGCTTCATCGTCGAGAGGGAAACAACCCAGACCACCGACTAAGGTCCCCAAGCGTGTGCTAAGTGGAAAAGGATGTGGAGTTGCTTAGACAACCAGGAGGTTGGCTTAGAAGCAGCCACCCTTGAAAGAGTGCGTAATAGCTCACTGGTCAAGTGATTCTGCGCCGACAATGTAACGGGGCTCAAGCACACCACCGAAGTCGTGGAATTCGCGCAACAGCTCGGCAGCTTCGGCTGTCCAGGCGTGCGGATTGGTAGGAGAGCGTCGTGTGGCGAGTGAAGCGGCGGAGGAATCCAGCCGTGGACGCCACACGAGTGAGAATGCAGGCATGAGTAGCGAAAGACTGGCGAGAAACCAGTCCTCCGAAAGACCAAGGGTTCCAGGGTCAAGCTAATCTTCCCTGGGTAAGCCGGGACCTAAGGCGAGGCCGACAGGCGTAGTCGATGGACATCAGGTTGATAATCCTGAGCTGGCGAAGAACCGCCCAAGTCAATCCAGTAATGCTAAGAGTCCGAATCCTTGGACTGAACCCTTCGGGGGATGTCCTTGGGCTAGCACTCGACCCTTCGCTGGTGCGGCTAGCGTATTAACAGGTGTGACGCAGGAAGGTAGCAGAACCGGGCCGATGGTTGAGTCCGGGTAAGCCGTAGGGCGTGCGATAGGCAAATCCGTCGCACACATAGCCTGAGAGCTTTGCCGAACCCTAGAGGGAAGTCTGTGATCCTATGCTGCCTAGAAAAGCATCGACGCGAGGTTCAAGTCACCCGTACCCCAAACCGACTCAGGTGGTCAGGTAGAGAATACCAAGGAGATCGAGAGAATCGTGGTTAAGGAACTCGGCAAAATGCCCCCGTAACTTCGGGAGAAGGGGGGCCTGAGGCGTGACGGCACTAGCTGCCGAAAGCGTTTGAAGGCCGCAGAGACCAGTGGGAAGCGACTGTTTACTAAAAACACAGGTCCGTGCGAAGACGCAAGTCGATGTATACGGACTGACGCCTGCCCGGTGCTGGAAGGTTAAGAGGAAGGGTTAGCGCAAGCGAAGCTCAGAATTTAAGCCCCAGTAAACGGCGGTGGTAACTATAACCATCCTAAGGTAGCGAAATTCCTTGTCGGGTAAGTTCCGACCTGCACGAATGGCGTAACGACTTCCCAGCTGTCTCAACCGCGAACTCGGCGAAATTGCACTACGAGTAAAGATGCTCGTTACGCGCAGCAGGACGGAAAGACCCCGTGACCTTTACTACAGCTTGGTATTGGTGTTCGGTGTGGCTTGTGTAGGATAGGTGGGAGACTGTGAAGCCCGGACGCTAGTTCGGGTGGAGTCAATGTTGAAATACCACTCTGGTCACTCTGGATATCTAACTTCGAACCGTAATCCGGTTCAGGGACAGTGCCTGGTGGGTAGTTTAACTGGGGCGGTTGCCTCCCAAAAAGTAACGGAGGCGCCCAAAGGTTCCCTCAACCTGGTTGGCAATCAGGTGTCGAGTGTAAGTGCACAAGGGAGCTTGACTGTGACAGTGACAACTGGAGCAGGGACGAAAGTCGGGACTAGTGATCCGGCAGTGGCTTGTGGAAGCGCTGTCGCTCAACGGATAAAAGGTACCTCGGGGATAACAGGCTGATCTTGCCCAAGAGTCCATATCGACGGCATGGTTTGGCACCTCGATGTCGGCTCGTCGCATCCTGGGGCTGGAGTAGGTCCCAAGGGTTGGGCTGTTCGCCCATTAAAGCGGCACGCGAGCTGGGTTTAGAACGTCGTGAGACAGTTCGGTCCCTATCCGCTGCGCGCGTTGGAAGTTTGAGAGGATCTGACCCTAGTACGAGAGGACCGGGTTGGACGAACCTCTGGTGTGTCAGTTGTTCCGCCAGGAGCACCGCTGATTAGCTACGTTCGGGATGGATAACCGCTGAAAGCATCTAAGCGGGAAGCCGGCCTCAAGATGAGACTTCCGTGCCTTCGGGCGAGAGGCTCCCAGCCAGACTACTGGGTTGATAGGCCGGATGTGGAAGTGGGGACTAACGACCCATGAAGCTGACCGGTACTAATAAGCCGATGACTTGATAACATATACATGAGCTTGCTGCTCGCGTCCACTTTGTGGTTCTCGATGTACGGTCGAGGACTGCAGCCCTTCGCTTCATGCGAAGAGCTGTGCGAACTGAAACATCAATAGTGTTTCGGCGGCCATAGCGAGAGGGAAACGCCCGGTCACATTCCGAACCCGGAAGCTAAGGCTCTCAGCGCCGATGGTACTGCAGGGGGGACCCTGTGGGAGAGTAGGACACCGCCGGACTTCTTTTGGAAAGGGGCCCCAGATTCGTCTGGGGCCCCTTTCTCCGTTTCTGGACCCGGATGGAATGGTGCCGTGAACGACAAGGCAGATCGCAGCTCGCGCGACGGCGACCGCCGGCGCGACGCAGGAGACCGTCGACCCCAGCGTGACGGTGACCGTCGCTACGGCGATGGCCGGCCCGCGCGGGACGGATCGCGTTCGAGCGACCGCGGGCAGTCGCGCGACGCAGACCGCAAGCCGCTGCGCCCCGGCGACACCGGTTACCGCGCCGGGGGCGACTCGCGTCCCCAGCGGGAGAACGACCGTCGTCCGCAGCGCGATGGCGAGCGCCGGTTCGGCGACGCCCGTCCGCAGCGCGACGGGGATCGTCGTCCCCAGCGCGACGGTGGGCGCCGGTTCGATCGCGACTCGCGTCCGCAGCGTGATGGCGACCGTCGTCCCCAGCGCGATGGTGAGCGCCGCTTCGACCGGGACTCGCGTCCGCAGCGTGACGGTGACCGTCGGCCGCAGCGCGGCGGTGAGCGCCGCTTCGACCGGGACTCGCGTCCGCAGCGCGATGGGGACCGCCGTCCGCAGCGCGATGGCGACCGCTTCGGTCGCAAGGACCAGCAGCGGCGCGACGATCAGCGCTCGAGGAACTCCGGCCCGCAGCGGGATGCCGCGCGGCCGGGCCGCGACTTCGAGCGTCGCGGCGACGGCACGGGCGAGAGCTTCAAGCAGGTGCGCGACGACGGCTTCGTGCCGCCGCACCTGCCCGATGATGTCGCACCGGAGGATCTCGACATCGGCGCTCGCGCGCAGCTCAAGACGCTGACGAAGGAGAACGCCGAGCTCGTCGCGAAGCACATGGCGATGGCGTCGCGGCTCATCGACGAGGACCCTGAGCTCGCGCACAAGCACGCGCTCGCGGCGTCGCGGCGCGCGGGCCGCATCGGCGTCGTCCGGGAGACGCTCGCGATCACCGCCTACCAGCTCGGCGACTTCGCCCTCGCGCTCCGCGAGCTGCGCACCTACCGCCGCATCACCGGGCGCGATGACCAGCTGCCGCTCATGGCCGATTGCGAGCGCGGACTCGGACGCCCCGAGAAGGCGCTCGAGCTCGCCCGCTCGGTCGACGCATCCACGCTCGAGACGCCCGTGCGCGTCGAGCTCGCGATCGTGAAGTCCGGAGCGCGCCTCGACCTCGGGCAGAAGGAGGCAGCGCTCGAGGAGCTCCGCATCCCGGAGCTCCGGAAGGACAAGGCGTTCGAGTACAGCCCCGCGCTGTTCGCGAGCTTCGGAGCCGTGCTCGAGGAGCTCGGCCGCGACGAGGAGGCGGCCGAGTGGTTCGAGCTCGCCGATCGCGCGATCGACGCGCTCGAGGACGCGCTGCGACCGGGGGAGCTCGAGGAGATCGTGATCACCACGGAGCGGCTCGAGTCGCCGATCGCCGAGGACGCCGACGAGGTGCAGGACGCCGACCAGGTGCACGGCGTCGGCGAGGCGCCTGCCGCCGGCTCGGTCGACGTCCCGCTCGATGGCGAGGCCGAGGAGTCCGCAGCGGAGGAGGCGTCGAGCGAGGTCGCCGCGGACGTCGAGA
Organism: Agrococcus sp. TF02-05; assembly: GCF_017565345.1. NCBI lineage: Bacteria > Bacillati > Actinomycetota > Actinomycetes > Micrococcales > Microbacteriaceae > Agrococcus > Agrococcus sp. TF02-05. Next base: position 81,769 of record NZ_JAGEKO010000005.1, read on the forward strand.
CCGATGCGCCGGTGGTTCAGGAACCGATCGACGAGGGCGAGCCGCAGGGCGAGGCCGTCGGATCGGAGGGAGTGGAGTCGGAGGCGGGCATGTCGGTCGCGGGCGACGACGCGCTCTTCGGTGACGCGCTCTTCGGCGACGACCTCATCGAGGGCGAGGAGCGCCCCGAGGGCACGCGCTGATGGGCCTGTTCCGGAAGGCGCAGCCGGCGCCGGAGCCGACCCCGATCGACGGAGCCGACTTCCTCTACCTCGACCTCGACGGCGTCGTCTACAAGGGCCCGCACGCGATCCCGCACGCCGTCGAGAGCATCGTCGCGACCGGTCTGCCGACCGCGTTCCTCACGAACAACGCATCCCGCACCGACGCCGAGGTGGCGGAGCACCTGCGCTCGTTCGGCCTGCCGGTCGAGCCCGGCGACGTCGTGACGAGCCCGCAGGCTGCGATGCTGCTGCTCGAGCGGCACCTGCAGCCGGGAGACCCCGTGCTCGTCGTCGGCGGCGCCGGCATCGTGGTCGAGATCGAGGCCCGCGGGTGGCGCGTCGTGCGCACCGCGGCAGAGCAGCCGAAGGCGGTCGTGCAGGGCTTCCACCCGACCGTCGGCTGGAACGACCTCGCCGAGGCGTCGTTCGCGCTCGCGCGGAAGCCCGAGCACGGCGGCATCCCGTGGATCGCGACGAACGGCGACTGGACGATCCCCGTGGCCGGCGGCATCGCGCCGGGCAACGGCACCCTCGTCTCCGCCGTGCACACGGCCGTCGGCAGGCTCGCGGAGTTCGCGGGCAAGCCCGAGACACCGATGTTCGACGTCGCGGCGGCGCGCTTCGGCGCTCGGTCGCCCGTCATGATCGGCGACCGCCTCGACACCGACATCCTCGGCGCGAGGCGGGCGGGCATCCGCTCGATCGCGGTGCTCACGGGCATCGACCGGGGCGCGAGCCTCATCGGCGCCGATCCGTCGATGCGGCCAGACCACGTGATCGAGGACCTGCGCGACCTCCAGCAGCCGATCCTCCCGGTGCGCGAGACGCTCGAGACGTCGACGCGCGCGATGTACTTCGAGGTCGGTCGCGCAGCGGTGCGGCGCTCGGGGATCGACATCACGCTCGTGCGCGCCGGCGATCGACCCGTCGACACGATCCGCGCCGCGTGCGCTGCGGTGTGGAGCGCCGATCGCCCGGTGCTGGGCCTGCGCGTCGCCGACGAGCTGCTCGCCCTCTGAGGCTGGACGTTCGCCCGGTGCGCCGTCCAGGTCGGCGCGCTGGAATGGGGGCATGCTTCCCTCCACGACCGAGTCCGACAGCGGGTGCCGCACGGGCGCCGTCCGCCGACGCCGTCAGGCGGTGCTCGAGCGCGACGTCGCCCCGGGCATCCACCGCCTCCAGCACGCGTCGACGAACGCCTACCTGATCGAGGACGGGGGAGCGGTCACGCTCGTCGACTCACTCTTCCCGCGCAGCCGGCCGCACCTCGACACGGCCCTGGCGACGATCGGGCGCTCGATCGCCGACGTGCGGGCGCTCGTGCTCACGCACGCGCACTTCGACCACCTCGGCATGGCGGAGGGGCTGCAGCGCGAGGGCGTGCCGCTGTGGCTGCACCAGGGCGACGCGCGCATCGCGCGGCACCCCTACCGCTACCGCACCGCGAACTCGCGGCTCTGGTACCCCTTCCGCTATCCCGGCTCGCTGCCGATCTTCGCCGCGATGGCCTCCGTCGGCGCGCTCAGCGTCGACGGCGTGCGCGGCACGGTGCCGATCGAGGCCGACGCGGTGCTCGACCTGCCGGGCAGCCCGCGCGTCGTCGCGACACCGGGCCACACCGACGGGCACGTGGCGCTGCACCTGCCCGACCGCGGCGCGGTCATCAGCGGCGACGCCCTCGTGACGCTCGACCCCTACACGACCCGCACCGGTCCGCGGGTCGTCGCGGGCGCCGCGACCGTCAAGCCCGAGCTCGCGCTCCGCTCGCTCGACGCGCTCGAGGAGACCGACGCGACGATCGTGCTGCCGGGGCACGGCGAGGTGTGGCGCGAGGGCGTGCGCGCAGCCGCGCGGGCGGCGCGCGCCGCCGGCATCGACTGAGCCGAGCCGCTCACGCGGGCGGCGGCTCCCACAGCGCGCGCCACCGCGCCATGCGCGACTCGTCGCGAGCCCGCCCGTAGGCGCGCCAGAAGGCGGGCTCGGCCGCCGCGAGGCCGTTCCACTCAAGCGACCACGACGCGATCGACAGGTCCGCCCAGCGATCCGACACCCCCACGCGCCCGAGGTCGACGAGCCCGGCGAACGCGCCGCTCGCGATGAGCGTGTTCGGCGCGCACGGGTCGCCGTGGCAGACGACCGGATCGTCGACCGGCTCGCGCGCCGTCCAGTCCGGCGCCGGGAAGGGGCACGACGCCACGTCGATCGCGTGCAGCGCTCGCAGCCCCGCGCCGAGCGCGGCCGCGGCCGCCGCCGGGGAGCGGCGCCCGGCCGGCGAGACGATCGAGACGGCCGGGACCGCGGCGGTCACGAGCAGCTCGCCCGCAGCGACCGAGCGCTCGGCGAGCACGCGCGGCACCGGCACCGACCCCACGCCGCCGAGCCAGCGCATCCGCTCGGCCTCGGCACGCAGCGACTCGATGCTGCCGGCCGGGTTCCACTTCGCGAAGACCGCGCCGCCGGGCCGCTCGATGCGCGCGGTCACGCCGCCCTGCTCGTTGCGCCAGACGAGCTCGAGCGGGTCGTCGCCGGCGACCGCGGCGATCGCGGGCGGCACTCGCGTGCCGGGCGGCGGCACGTCGGCGGCTCCGGTGGTCACGCCGTGACGCTAGCGTGGCGCCATGGGTGAGACGACAGCGCCGCGGCGCGTGCTCGTGCTGGGCGGCACGCAGTGGCTCGGTCGCGCGATCGCGCGGGGTCACGTCGAGCGCGGTGCCGAGGTCACGTGCCTCGCGCGCGGCGAGGCCGGCGCGGTGCCGGACGGCGCTCGGCTCGAGCGGGCCGACCGGGACGATGCGGATGCGTACGACGCGCTCTCGGGGGAGTGGGACGAGGTCGTCGACGTCACCCGCATCCCGCGCCACGCGTGCGGCGCGCTCGACGCGCTCGCCGACCGTGCCGGGCACTGGACCTTCGTCTCGTCGGTCTCGGCGCAGCGCCTCGAGGCGCCCGTCGGCGCCGACGAGGACGACGAGCTCGTGCCCGAGTCCGAGTCGGAGGAGGACTACGGCGGCGCGAAGGCGTGGATCGAGCGCGCCCTGCGCGAGCGGCTCGGCGCGCGGCTCCTCGTCGTGCGCCCCGGGCTCATCGGCGGCCCGGGCGACGGCAGCGACCGCTTCGGCCACTGGGTCGCGCGGCTCGCGCTCGCGGCCGACGGCCCCGTGCTCGTGCCCGCGCGAGACCAGGCGACCCAGACGATCGACGTGCGCGACCTCGCGACCTTCCTCGTCGACCGGGCACCCGCGATCGACGGCGTCGTGAACGCCGTCGGCGCCGAGCGGCGGCTGCACGCGCTCATCGAGACCGCCCGCGGCATCGCGGGCCACACGGGCGAGCTCGTGCTCGCGACCGACGCGCAGCTCGAGGCGGCCGACGTCGGCCACTGGGCAGGGCCGCGGGCGCTGCCGCTCACGCTGCCCGCCGCACTCGAGCCGCACGCGCAGCGCTCGAGCGCGCGCTACCGCGCCGCGGGCGGCGAGCACCGCCCGCTCGAGGGCATGCTCGTCGACGTACTGGCCGACGAGCAGGGGCGCGGCCTCGACCGGCCGAGCGCCAACAGGCTCTCGCGCGCCGACGAGCTCCGCGTCATCGATTCGCTAGCCTCGACGTCATGACGGAAGAGCACCTCCTCGACGAGCTCGAGCTGCTCGAGCAGCAGCCGCTCGAGGAGCGCGCCGACCAGCTGGCCCGCATCCACGACCGGCTGCAGGCCGAGCTCGGGGCAGTCCGTGGTTGATCCGCGTGGCTGACGCCATCCGGCTCGATCACGCGCTCGTCGAGCGCGGCCTCGCGCGCAGCCGCAGCCATGCGCAGCAGCGCATCGCCGCCGGCCTCGTCTCGGTCGACGGGCGCGGCGTCGTGAAGGCGAGCCAGAAGGTGCCCGCGGATGCCGAGATCGCGGTGTCCGAGACCGACGCGTGGGTCTCGCGCGCGGCGCACAAGCTCATCGCCGCGCTCGACGCCTTCGAGGTGGATGCGTCGGGTCGCGACGCGCTCGACGCGGGCGCGTCGACGGGCGGCTTCACCCAGGTGCTGCTCGCGCGCGGCGCGCGCCACGTCACAGCCCTCGACGTCGGGCACGGCCAGTTCCAGCTCGACGTGTCGACGCATCCCATCACCCTGCTCGAGGGGCGCAACGTGCGCGACCTCGAGCCCGGCTCGATCGAGCCCGCGCCGACGCTCGTCACGGCCGACCTCTCGTTCATCTCGCTCGCGCTCGCGATCGGGCCGCTCGTCGGCGTCGCCGCGCCCGGCGCCGATCTCGTCGTGCTCATCAAGCCGCAGTTCGAGGTGGGCCGCACGGGGGTGCGCGAGGGCATCGTCACCGACCCGGCGCTCCGCGCGCAGGCGATCGAGCGCGTGCTGTGGGCGGCGTGGGACGCGGGGCTCGGCACCGCCGGCCTCATCGGCAGCCCGATCGTCGGCGCGCGCGGCAACCTCGAGTACCTCGCCCACCTCTCGGCGACCGCAGGGTCGAATCCGACAGAATGGCTGGACGAGTGCGAGCGGCTGTCGAAGGAGGCGCGGTGAACGAGGCGGGAGACGTCGCGGAGCGCCGCTTCCTGCTCGCGTTCCACCCCGGCCGCGCCGAGGCGGTCGAGAGCGCGGTCACGATCGCGCGGCGGCTGCTCGCTGCGGGCGTGACGCCCGTCGTGCTCACCGACGACCGGCCCGTGCTGCTCGAGGCCGAGCCCGCCCTCACCGCCGTCGAGGGCTGGGACCGCTCCGGGCCCATCGAGGTCGAGCTCATCATGACGCTCGGCGGCGACGGCACGATCCTGCGCGCGGCCGAGCTGCAGCGCGAGCTCGACGCGCCGCTGCTCGGCATCAACCTCGGCCACGTCGGCTTCCTCGCCGAGGCGGAGGTCGCCGAGTCGGCCGAGGTCGTCGAGCGCGCGCTCCTGCGCGACTACGAGGTCGAGCAGCGGCTGACGCTGTGCGTGCGGGTGTTCCGCGGCGACGAGCTCGTGCACGAGACGTGGGCGGTCAACGAGGCCGCGATCGAGAAGTCGGGCTCGGGCCGCATGATCACGACCCTGCTCGAGATCGACAGCCGCGCGGTCTCGTCGTTCGGCACCGACGCCGTGCTGCTGTCGACGCCCACCGGCTCGACCGCCTACTCCTTCTCCGCCGGCGGCCCGATCGTCTGGCCGACCGCCGAGGTGCTGCTGCTCGTGCCGCTCGGCGCGCACGCGCTTTTCACGCGCCCGCTCGTCGTCGCGCCGACCTCGACCATGGCGGTCACGATCGCCGAGGACTCGACGCACCCCGCGGTGCTGTGGTGCGACTCCCGCCGCTCGTTCGACCTGCCGCAGGGCTCGCGCGTCGAGGCGACGCGCGACGCGAAGCCGCTGCGCCTCGCTCGGCTGTCGAAGGCGCCGTTCGCCGACCGGCTCGTCGCGAAGTTCCACCTGCCGGTGGAGGGATTCCGGCGGAAGCGGCTGTGACGCGCCTCGACGAGCTGACGATCCGCTCGCTCGGCGTCATCGACGACGCGCGCGTGCCGATCGGACCGGGCTTCACCGCGATCACCGGCGAGACGGGCGCGGGCAAGACGATGGTCGTGCAGGCGCTCGCGCTCCTGCGCGGCGAGCGCGCCGACGCGGGCGTCATCCGCTCGGGCGAGGAGCGCGCCGCGGTGCAGGGCGTGTGGATCGTCGACGACGCGGATGCGGTGGGTCTCGTCGAGGACGCGGGCGGCACGGTCGACGACGGCGAGCTCATCCTCGGCCGGGCGCTCACGCGCACGCCCGAGGCGACCGCCCGCTCGCGCGCCCAGGCCGGGGGCGCAGCCGTGCCCGCCGGGCTGCTGCGCGAGCTCGCCGACCGGCTCGTCGCCGTGCACGGGCAGTCCGACCAGCAGCGGCTGCGCTCGGCGGAAGCGCAGGCCGCGGCGCTCGACCGCGCGGCCGGCGCGGCGCTGCAGGAGCTGCTCGCCGAGTACCGCGCCGCGCACGCGGCCTGGACCGACGCGCGCGAGACGGCCGAGCGCATCCGCGCCGAGCACGACGCCCGCGCAGCCGAGGCCGCGCGCATCCGCGAGGAGCTCGAGGAGCTCGAGGCCCTCGACCCGCAGCCGGGCGAGCAGGACGAGCTCGCGGCGCTCGCGCACCGGCTCGAGCACTCGGAGTCGCTGCGCGCCGACCTCGGCGAGGCCCACCAGGCGCTCTCGAACGACGACGACGCGCCCGACGCGGTGACGCTCGCCGGTCAGGCGCGCCGGCTCGTCGAGCGCGCCGCGGGCGACGACGCGGCGCTCGCGGAGGCGCTCGAGCTGCTCGTGCAGGCCGATGCGCTGCTGCAGGAGGCGTCGGCCTCGATCGTGACGGCGCTCGACGACCTCGAGCGGCCCGAGCGCAGCCTCGACGAGGTGCAGCAGCGGCGCGCCGAGCTCTCCGCGCTCGAGCGGCGGCTCGGCCGGCCGCTCGACGAGGCGCTCGACGCGGCGCCGGCCGCGGCGCTGCGGCTCGCCGAGCTCGAGGGCGACGAGGCGGAGCTCGAGCGGCTCGAGGCCGAGCAGGAGCGGCACCTCGAGGCGGCTGCCGCGCTCGCCGACCGGCTGAGCGTGCTCCGGCGCGAGGCGGCGACGCGGCTCGAGGCCGCGGTCGGGGAGGAGCTCCGGGCGCTCGCGATGCCGAACGCGCGGCTCGTCGTCGAGGTCGCGCAGGCCGAGGCGCTCGGCGCGACCGGCCGCGACCGCGTGACGATGCTGCTCGCGCCGCACCCGGGCGCCGAGCCGCGCCCCATCCAGCGGGGCGCGTCGGGCGGCGAGCTCAGTCGCATCATGCTCGCGATCGAGGTCGCGCTCGCCGACGAGAGCGTGCCGACGATGGTCTTCGACGAGGTCGACGCGGGCGTCGGCGGCGCCGCCGCGACCGAGATCGGGCGGCGGCTCGCGCGGCTCGCGCAGCACTGCCAGGTGATCGTCGTCACCCACCTCGCGCAGGTCGCGGCGTTCGCCGAGCACCACGTGCGGGTCGAGAAGGGCACCGACGGCCGCATCACGGCCTCTCAGGTCGCCGCGGTCGAGGGGGAGGAGCGCCTGGCCGAGCTCGCCCGCATGCTCTCGGGCACCGCATCCGAGACCGCGCTCGCCCACGCCCGCGAGTTGCTCGAAGACTCGGGCGCGGTGGGTTAGGCTCGAAGCCCGTGGACCTCAGTGCGAACGGGACCGACACGTCGGCCAAGGTGACCAAGCAGATCTTCGTCACGGGCGGTGTCGTCTCCTCGCTCGGCAAGGGACTCACCGCCGCGTCGCTCGGCAACCTGCTGACCGCGCGCGGCCTGCACGTCGTGATGCAGAAGCTCGACCCCTACCTCAACGTCGACCCTGGCACGATGAACCCGTTCCAGCACGGCGAGGTCTTCGTCACCGACGACGGCGCCGAGACCGACCTCGACATCGGCCACTACGAGCGCTTCCTCGACGTCGACCTCTCGCAGGCGGCGAACGTCACGACCGGCCAGATCTACTCGCGCGTCATCGAGCGCGAGCGCCGCGGCGAGTACCTCGGCGACACGGTGCAGGTCATCCCGCACATCTCCGACGAGATCAAGCGCCGCATGCGCCTGCAGTCCGAGCAGGACCCGCAGCCCGACGTCATCATCACCGAGATCGGCGGCACCGTCGGCGACATCGAGTCGCAGCCGTTCATCGAGTCGGCGCGCCAGATCCGCCACGAGCTCGGTCGCCAGAACGTCTTCTTCGTGCACGTCTCGCTCGTGCCGTTCCTCGGCGCCTCCGGCGAGCAGAAGACGAAGCCGACGCAGCACTCGGTCGCGACCCTCCGCTCGATCGGCATCCAGCCCGACGCGCTCGTGCTGCGCAGCGACCGGCCGGTGAGCGAGTCGAACCGCAAGAAGATCGCGCTCATGTGCGACGTCGAGGAGCGCGCGGTCGTCAACGCGATCGACAAGCCCTCGATCTACGACATCCCGAGCATGCTCACCGAGCAGGGCCTCGACGCGTACATCATCGAGCAGCTCGGCCTCACGGCGGGCGAGATCGACTGGTCGCGCTGGCAGCCCGTGCTCGACGGCGTGCACAACCCCAAGCACGAGGTCACGATCGGCCTCGTCGGCAAGTACATCGACCTCCCGGATGCGTACCTGTCGGTGACCGAGGCGGTCAAGGCCGGCGGCTTCGCGAACCAGACGAAGGTCAACCTCCGCTGGATCCGCTCCGACGACTGCGAGACGCCCGAGGGCGCGGCCGCCCAGCTCGGCGAGCTCGACGGCATCGTCGTGCCCGGCGGCTTCGGCATCCGCGGCATCGAGGGCAAGCTCGGCGCGCTGCGGTTCACGCGCGAGAACGAGATCCCCACGCTCGGCATCTGCCTCGGCCTGCAGTGCATGGTGATCGAGGCCGCGCGGAACCTCGCGGGCATCGAGGGCGCCTCCTCGACCGAGTTCGACGTCGACACCCCGGCGCCCGTCATCGCGACGATGGCCGAGCAGGAGCAGCACATCCACGGCGGTGACCTCGGCGGCACGATGCGGCTCGGCATCTACGAGGCGAAGCTCGCCGAGGGCTCGCTCGCCGCGCAGCTCTACGGCGCCGACTCCGCCGAGGAGCGCCACCGCCACCGCTACGAGGTCAACAACGCCTACCGCGAGCAGATCGCCGAGGCGGGGCTGTGGTTCAGCGGCACCTCGCCCGACGGCCACCTCGTCGAGTACGTCGAGCTGCCCGGCCACCCGTTCTACATCGCCACCCAGGCGCACCCCGAGCTGCGCAGCCGGCCCAACCGCGCGCATCCGCTCTTCCGCGGCCTCGTCGCGGCCGCCCTCGACCGGCAGCGCGCCTCGAAGCTCTTCGACGAGACCGACGAGCCGATCGAGACCGCCTGATGCTCGCCGATGCGCTCGGGCGGCAGCCGGTGCTCGAGAGCGAGCGGCTGTTCTCGGGGCGCATCTGGGACGTCGAGCGGCACGAGCTCGAGCTCGACGGCGAGCGGATCGTGCGCGAGGTCATCGTGCACCCCGGTGCCGTCGCGGTGGTCGCGATGAACGAGCGGGACGAGGTCATGCTCGTGCACCAGTACCGCCACCCCGCCGGCGGCACGCTGTGGGAGCTGCCCGCCGGCCTGCTCGACGTCGACGGCGAGGACCCGCTCGCCGCCGCCCAGCGCGAGCTCGCCGAGGAGACCGACCTCGAGGCCGGCTCGTGGCGCACGCTCCTCGACCTCTCGCCGACCGGCGGCGGCTCGACCGAGATCATCCGCGTCTACCTCGCGACCGACGTGCGCGAGCTCCCGGATGCGTTCGCGCGCGTCCACGAGGAGGCCGCGATGGAGCGCCGCTGGGTGCCGCTCGAGGCGGTCGTCGAGGCGGCGCTCGCGATGCGCCTGCACAACGCGACGCTGCTGTCGGCCGTGCTCGCGCTGCACGCGATGCGCGCGCGCGGCATCGCCGCCCACCCGGCCGACGCGCCGTTCGACTGGCACCCCGCGCACCGGCCGTGACGCCGTGACCACGTCGCCGGCGGTCGCGGTCGAGCGGCTGCTGCGCCAGCTCGCGGTCGAGCGAGGGCTCTCGGCGCACACGATCGCCGCCTACCGGCGCGACCTCGCCGGCTACGTCGCCGTGCTCGAGGCGCGCGGGGTGACGGATGCGTCGGCGATCGCGCGCGAGGACGTCGCGGCCTTCCGCGCGGCGCTCGCGGACCGCGGGCTCGCCGCCTCCTCCGTCGCCCGCCACCTCTCGGCGGTCAAGGCGCTGCACCGCTGGCTCGTCGACGAGCGGGTCGCGAGCGAGGACGTCACGCGCGATGAGCGGCCGCCGAAGCTGCCGCAGCGGCTGCCGAAGGGTATCTCGGTCTCGCAGATGCAGCGGCTGCTCGAGACCCCGAGCGGCGACGACCCCGCGGGCCTCCGCGACCGGGCGCTGCTCGAGCTGCTCTACGCGACCGGCGCGCGCATCTCGGAGGTGCTCGGGCTCGACGTCGACGACCTCGAGAGCGAGCACGGGCTCGTGCGCGTGACGGGCAAGGGCGCGAAGCAGCGGCTCGTGCCGGTCGGCTCGTTCGCGCGCGCGGCGGTCGACGCGTGGCTCGTGCGCGGCAGGCCCGCGCTCGCGGCGAAGGGCCGCGGGGGACCGGCCCTGCTGCTCGGCGCGCGCGGCGGGCGGCTCAGCCGCCAGGCGGCGTGGGAGATCATCCAGCGCGTCGCCGAGGAGGCGGGGGTCGAGCACGTCTCGCCGCACACGTTCCGCCACTCGTTCGCGACCCACTTGCTCGAGGGCGGCGCCGACGTGCGCGTCGTGCAGGAGCTGCTCGGCCACGCCTCGGTCGCGACGACGCAGATCTACACGCACGTGACCGCCGACACGCTCCGCGACATGTACACGACCGCGCATCCGCGCGCCCGCTGAGCGGCTACCGCTCGGGGATCGCGCCGTCGGCGTAGAGCGACCGCGGGTTGGCGCGGAAGCCAGCCCGCTCGTAGACGGGGATCGCCTCGACGCTCGAGTGCACCGTCACGTGCTCGAGGCCGCGCCGCCGAGCCTCGTCGAGCACGCCCTCGGCGAGCCGGCGGCCGAGGCCCGCGCCGCGGTGCTCGGGCACGACGTAGCAGCTCTGCAGGTCGCCCGAGCGGCGCTCGAGCGCGCGCGGCGAGGGCACGCGCGACTGGATCGCGAGCCACGCCATGCCGACGACCTCGCCGTCCGCGACGGCGACGAGCGGCACGTGCGAGTCGCCGTGCGCGCGAGCCCACGCGGCCGCCTCCGCGGCGTACGCGCTCCGCTCGGGCAGCGGCTCGTCGCTCGCCTCCCGCACCCACCGCCACCGCAGGTCCGCGACCGCCTCGAGCTCCGCATCCGCCGCCTGCCGCACCACCACGTCCATGCCTGCATCGTCCCACCCGCGGCGCGTGCCGCCCTCGGCATCCGCCGCCGGGTGCGCCTCCGCCCGACAGGGGCCGGCACACCCGCCCCTGTCGGGCGGAATCGCACCTGTCGAGGGGGCGTCTGTGCATGGCTGCCATTCGATCCGGCGCGCTGAGCCTCAACCAGAGGTTGAGATACACGCCGTCCGCGCCTGCGGGGCGGAGGCGCGCCGCGTTCCTAGACTCGAAGCCATGAGCACGAGCAGCGAGACCCTGACCGGCCTGGAGGCGCCCGCGCTCGGGCCGACCGGGCGTCCCGCGCGCGACTTCGCGGTGCCGGCGCCGTTGCCGAGCCACGGCCCGGCGCGCATCATCACGATGTGCAACCAGAAGGGCGGCGTCGGCAAGACGACGACCTCGATCAACCTCGGTGCCGCGGTCGCCGAGTACGGCCGCCGCGTGCTCGCGGTCGACTTCGACCCGCAGGGCGCGCTCTCGGCGGGCCTCGGCGTCGACAACCACGACGCGACGACGATCTACGACCTGCTGCTGAACCCCAGGCTCGACCCGCGCGAGGCGATCCAGCAGACGAGCACGCCCGGGCTCGACGTCATCCCCGCGAACATCGACCTCTCGGCCGCCGAGGTGCACCTCGTCAACGAGGTCGCGCGCGAGCAGATCCTCGCGCGCGTGCTGCGCAAGGTCGCCGACGACTACGACCTCATCCTCATCGACTGCCAGCCCTCGCTCGGCCTGCTGACCGTCAACGCGCTCACCGCCGCGCACGGCGTGCTCATCCCGCTCGAGAGCGAGTTCTTCGCGCTCCGCGGCGTCGCGCTCCTCAAGGAGACGATCGACAAGGTGCAGGACCGCCTCAACCCCGCCCTGCAGCTCGACGGCATCCTCGTCACGATGTACGACGCCCGCACGCTGCACGCGCGCGAGGTCATGGAGCGGGTCGTGGATGCGTTCGGCGAGACCGTGCTCGAGACCGTCGTGCGCCGCACGGTGAAGTTCCCCGACGCATCCGTCGCCGGCGTGCCGGTGACGCAGTTCGCGCCCGACCACAGCGCCGCGGAGGTCTACCGACAGCTCGCCCGCGAGCTGATCCACCGTGGCGCCATCGCCTGAGCCCGTCGCGCCCGAGGCGGGGGAGTCGGCCGCCGAGGAGGAGCGCCGGGGCTTCCGCCTCGCGCTCGACAACTTCGACGGCCCCTTCGACCTGCTGCTGACGCTCATCGGCAACCGCTCGATGGACGTCACCGAGATCGCGCTCTCGCGCGTGACGGATGAGTTCATCGCCTACGTGCGCACGCTCGACACGCACGAGGAGCTCGAGCAGGCGAGCGAGTTCATCGTCGTCGCCGCGACGCTGCTCGACCTCAAGATCGCCTCGCTGCTGCCGGCGGGCGACGTCGTCGACAGCGAGGATGTCGCGCTGCTCGAGGCGCGCGACCTGCTCTTCGCGCGGCTGCTGCAGTACCGCGCCTTCAAGCAGGCCGCGGCGTGGATGGCGGAGCGCATCGCCGCCGAGAGCGGCCGCCACGCGCGCTCGGTGCGGCTCGAGGAGCGCTTCCGGCAGCGCGTGCCCGAGCTCAAGTGGACGCTCTCGCCCGACGACTTCGCGGCGCTCGCGCTCCTCGCGCTCACGCCGAAGGAGATCCCGACCGTCGGGCTCGGGCACCTGCACGCGCCGCTCGTGTCGATCCGCGAGCAGGCCGCGCACATCGTCGCGACGCTCCGCACCGCGGGCACGACCACCTTCCGCGAGCTCATCGCGGGGGAGGCGACGCGCGGCGTCATCGTCGCGCGCTTCCTCGCGGTGCTCGAGCTCTACCGCCACGCGGCGATCACCTTCGAGCAGGTGGAGCCGCTCGGCGAGCTCTCGATCAGCTGGACCGGCCACGACTTCCGCGACGAGGACCTCGTCGCACTGGGGGCAGACTATGACCATGCCTGAGACGGATGCGGTGGTGGACGACGCGCGCGCAGCCGACCGCTCGCACCTCCCGCTCGAGCGCCGCATCGAGGCGATCCTCATGGTCGCCGACGAGCCGCAGGGCGCGGTGCACCTCGCGACCGCGCTGCAGGCGCCCGTGAAGGCGGTCAAGGCGGCGATCGAGGCGCTCCGCGCGGACTACGACGGCGAGCCTGTCGGGGATCGTCCGGCCGGCCCCGAGCGCGGCTTCGAGCTGCGCGAGGTCGGCGGCGGCTGGCGCATCTACGTGCGCGAGGCGTACGACGCCGACGCGGCCGACTTCGTGCTCACCCAGACGCCCACGCGGCTCTCGCAAGCGGCGCTCGAGACGCTCGCGGTCATCGCCTACAAGCAGCCGATCACGCGCGGCGCCGTCGCCGCGATCCGCGCCGTCAACGTCGACTCGGTCGTGCGCACGCTGCTCGGCCGCGGCCTCATCCGCGAGGCGTTCGCCGACTCCGAGACCGGCGCGATCCACTACGAGACGACCGAGCTGCTGCTCACCCAGCTCGGCCTCAACTCGCTCGACGAGCTGCCCCCGATCAGCCCGCTGCTGCCCGACGGCGAGGAGGACGTGCTCGCATGACCGATCCCACCACGCAGCCCGAGGGCGAGCGCCTGCAGAAGGTGCTCGCCGCCGCGGGCGTCGCGAGCCGCCGCGTCGTCGAGGAGATGATCGTCGCCGGCCGCATCGAGGTCGACGGGAGCGTCGTCACCGAGCTCGGCACGCGCATCCGCCCCGACGCCCGGGTGACGGTCGACGGCACCGCCGTGCAGCTCGACGTCACGAAGCGCTACCTCATGCTCAACAAGCCCACGGGCGTCGTCTCGACGATGCGCGACGAGCAGGGCCGGCGCGACCTGCGCGAGTTCACCGACGAGGTGGGGGAGCGCGTCTACAACGTCGGCCGGCTCGACGCCGACACGTCGGGCCTGCTGCTGCTCACGAACGACGGCGAGCTCGCGCACGTGCTCGCGCACCCCTCCTTCGGGGTCGAGAAGACGTACGTCGCGAAGGTGCGCGGCGCGGTCGACCAGCGCGTCATCCGCCGGCTGCTCGACGGCTTCGAGCTCGACGACGGCGAGATCCACGCCGACGCCGCGCGGCTCGTCGGCCGCCCTTCGCAGGGCCACTCGATGGTCGAGCTCACCCTCCACTCGGGCCGCAACCGCATCGTGCGGCGCATGCTCGACCACGTCGGCCACCCGGTCGTCGAGCTCGTGCGGCGCTCCTTCGGGCCGCTCCACCTCGGCACCCTCCGGTCGGGCCGCGTGCGCGAACTCACTAGCATGGAGCGAGGCGCCATCCTCACCCTCGCGAGGTCCGAGCGCTGAACCGCCGCCCAGCGCGGCCCCTGACACCATCCCTGGAGGAGCGTCCGTGACCCACCGACTGCGCGGTCCCGTGCGCATCGTCGGCACCGGGCTCCTCGGCACCTCGATCGGCCTGGGCCTCTCGGCGCGTGGCGTCGAGGTGCAGCTGCGCGACGCGAGCCCCACCGCCGAGCGGCTCGCCGCCGACTTCGGCGCCGGGCGGCTCGCGCGGCCGGGCGACCGGCCCGAGCTCATCGTGGTCGCCGTGCCGCCGGACGTCACGGCGCGCGTCGTCGCGGCCGAGCTCGAGGCGTTCCCGGATGCGGTGGTCACCGACGTCGCGTCGGTCAAGGCCGTGCCGCTCGCCGAGCTCCGCGAGCTCGGCGCCGACGTCAGCCGCTACCTCGGCTCCCACCCGATGGCGGGCCGAGAGCGCTCGGGCGCGCTCGCCGGCTCGGGCGACCTCTTCGTCGGCCGGCCGTGGGTCATCGCGGGCCACGACGACATCTCCTACGAGCGCGGCAGCCTCGTCGACGACCTCATCCTCGACCTCGGCGCCGTGCCGATCGAGTCGACGCCCGAGGAGCACGACCGCGCCGTCGCGATCGTGAGCCACGTGCCGCAGCTCGTCTCGTCGCTCATGGCCGCCCGGCTCGCCGACGCGCCCGACGAGGCGCTGCGGCTCGCGGGCGGCGGCGTGCGCGACGTCACGCGCGTCGCGGCGTCCGACCCCGCGCTGTGGATCCAGATCCTGGGCGCGAACGCCCCCGCCGTCGTCGAGCAGCTGCGCGCGATGCAGGCCGACCTCGCGAACCTCGTCGACGCGCTCGACGCGCTCGACGCATCCGGGAGCCGGAGGACGGTGGCGGATGCGCTGCGCGCGGGCAACGAGGGCGTCGCGCGCCTGCCGGGCAAGCACGGCACGCACGCGCGCTTCACGCGCGTGCAGGTGCGCATCGACGACCGCCCGGGGCAGCTCGCGCGGCTGCTCGCCGACATCGGCGACGCCGACGTCAACCTCGAGGACGTGCGCATCGAGCACGCCGAGGGCGCGCAGTTCGGCGTCGTCGAGATCACCGTGCTGCCCGACGCGCTGCAGCCGCTGCACGAGGCGCTCGAGCAGCTCGGCTGGCAGGTGGTCGCATGACCGCCGGCGCACAGGCGGCGACCGTCGTCGCGATCGACGGACCCGCGGGCAGCGGCAAGTCGTCGGTCGCGCGCGCGGTCGCGCGCGAGCTCGGCTTCCAGTTCCTCGACACCGGCGCCGCCTACCGCGCGCTCGCGTGGCTCATCCTCGAGCGGGGCGGCGACACCGACGACCCCGCGACCGTCATCGGCGCGCTCGACGCGCTCGACTCGCTCGAGCTCACGGTCGACGCGAGCGGTCAGCGCGTCGCGATCGCCGGCCACGATGTGACCGAGGCGATCCGCAGCGAGCGCATCTCGGGCGCCGTGTCGGGCGTCGCGCGAACGCTGCCGGCGCGCGAGGCGGTCAACGTGCGCTTCCGGGCCATCATCGCCGAGGCTCGGCCCGGCATCGTGGCCGAGGGTCGCGACATCACGACCGTCGTCGCGCCCGACGCCGACGTGCGCGTGCTGCTGACCGCCGACGAGGCCGTGCGCATCCGCCGCCGCTTCGGCGACGTGGGCGGTGACGAGCGGCAGGTGGGTGCCCGCCTGGCCGCGCGCGACGCATCCGACGCCAAGGTCGTCGACTTCCTGAGCGCCGCCGAGGGCGTGACGGTCGTCGACTCGACCGACCTGACATTCGACGAGACCGTGGAGGCCATCGTGCGCCTCGTGACCGAGGAGAGCCATGACTGACGAGACGCGGGGCGACGAGCGGGAGCTCGAGCCCGACTTCGAGGCCGAGGTCGAGACCGACGAGGCGCGGGTCTCCGCGCTGCGCGCGGGCCTCGCCGAGTACGAGCTCGACGAGGAGGACGCCGCGCTGCTCGAGGCGGGCGAGGAGGACGAGGACGCCTACCGGCTCGAGCCGGCGCTGCCCGTGCTCGCGATCGTCGGCCGCCCGAACGTCGGCAAGTCGGCGCTCGTGAACCGCATCCTCGGCCGCCGCGAGGCCGTTGTCGAGGACACGCCGGGCGTCACGCGCGACCGGGTCTCGTACAAGGCGGAGTGGAACGGGCGCCGCTTCACGCTCGTCGACACGGGCGGCTGGGAGCCCGACGCGCGCGGCATCGACCGCTCGGTCGCGCAGCAGGCCGAGATCGCCGTCGAGCTCGCCGACGCCGTGCTGTTCGTCGTCGACGTCAACGTCGGCCCCACCTCGACCGACGAGCACGTCGTGCGCATGCTGCGGCAGTCGCAGCGGCCCGTGCTGCTCGTCGCCAACAAGTCGGACGACTCGCGACGCGACCTCGAGGCCGCGTCGCTGTGGAGCCTCGGGCTCGGCGAGCCCTACCCCGTCTCGGCGCTGCACGGCCGCGGCGTCGCCGACCTGCTCGACCTCGCGATCAAGGCGCTGCCGGAGGTCTCGGCGGTCGCGAAGGAGGAGTTCGGCGGGCCGCGGCGCGTCGCGCTGCTCGGCCGCCCGAACGTCGGCAAGTCGAGCCTGCTCAACAAGGCCGCCGGCGAGGAGCGCGTCGTCGTCAACGAGATGGCGGGCACGACGCGCGACCCGGTCGACGAGCAGATCGAGCTCGGCGGCCGCGTGTGGCGCTTCGTCGACACGGCCGGCATCCGCCGCCGCGTGCACCTGCAGCAGGGCGCCGACTTCTACGCGACGCTGCGCACGCAGGCCGCGCTCGAGAAGGCGGAGGTCGCGGTCGTGCTGCTCGACGTCACCGAGGCGCTCTCGGAGCAGGACGTGCGCATCATCGACCTCGTGCTCGAGTCGGGGCGCGCGCTCGTGCTCGCGTTCAACAAGTGGGACCAGCTCGACGACGAGCGCCGCCGCTACCTCGAGCGCGAGATCGAGCAGGACCTCGCGCACGTCGCGTGGGCGCCGCGCGTCAACATCTCGGCCCGCACGGGCCGCCACCTCGAGAAGCTCGTGCCGGCGCTCGAGACGGCGCTCGAGTCGTGGGACAAGCGCATCCCCACCGGCAAGCTCAACGCCTTCATCGCCGACCTCGTCGCCGCGCATCCGCACCCGCTGCGGGGCGGCAAGCAGCCGCGCATCCTGTTCGCGACGCAGGCGGGCACGCGGCCGCCGACCTTCGTGCTGTTCACGACCGGCTTCCTCGACCCGCAGTACCGGCGCTTCATCGAGCGCCGCCTGCGCGAGGACTACGGCTTCGAGGGCACCCCCATCGTCGTCAATATGCGCGTCCGGGAGAAGAGGGAGCGCCGATAGGCGCCCGCACCCTCTCGTCGGTCGAGTAGCCCGCGCAGCGGGCGTATCGAGACCGTGGGTGGATGCGTCTCGATACGGCCCTGCGGGCCTACTCGACGAGCGGGGACGCCCGCACCCCCTCGACGGTCGAGTAGCCCGCGCAGCGGGCGTATCGAGACCGTGGGTGGATGCGTCTCGATACGGCCCTGCGGGCCTACTCGACGAGCGGGGTGACCTGCCGAGCGGGTGGCGCTCAGCGCACCTGGCGCGCCTCGAACTGCATGCGCGGGTGCGCGAACGCATCCTGCGCCTGCACGATCCGCAGCTCGCGCTCGCCCGAGTCGAGCGTCACCTGCAGCAGGTCGAAGACGCTCGAGGCCGTGCGCTCGAGCGCGACCTTCGCCGAGCCGCTCTCGCGGTAGTGCGCGGTGAAGATCGCGCTCGTGACGTCGCCCGAGCCGTTGGCCTTGAACGGAAGGTGCGGGGTCTGGAGGATCCACGCGCCCTCGCCGTCGACCGCGAGCATCTCGATCGTGTCGGGCTCGCGGTCGGGGCGCAGCACGCTCGTGACGAGCACCGTGTCAGGGCCGAGGTCGCGCGCGCGGTCGACCGACTCGAGCGTCGACTCGATCGTGTCGGGCTCGGTGCCGGTCATGAAGCCGAGCTCGAACTGGTTGGGGGTGATGATGTCGGCGACCGGCAGCGCTCGCTCGCGGATGAGCGGCGGGATCGTGGGCGCGACGAAGCAGCCCGACTTCGCGTTGCCCATCACGGGATCGCACGTGTAGGTCGCCTGCGGGTTCGCGGCCTTCACGCGCGCCACCGCGTCGAGCACGACCTCGACGATCGCCTCCCCGCCGAGGTAGCCCGAGAGCACGCCGTCGACCGTGCCGAGCACGCCGCGGTCCTCGATGCCCGCCACCACGGCGCGCACGTCGTCGGCGGGGATGAGCGGCCCGCCCCACGCGCCGTAGCCGGTGTGGTTCGAGAAGTTGACGGTGAGCACCGGCCACACCTCGTGCCCCGCGCGCTGCAGGGGGAAGACGGCCGCGGAGTTGCCGACGTGCCCGTAGGCGACGTGCGACTGGATCGACAGGAACCTCATC
This sequence comes from Agrococcus sp. TF02-05, assembly GCF_017565345.1. NCBI lineage: Bacteria > Bacillati > Actinomycetota > Actinomycetes > Micrococcales > Microbacteriaceae > Agrococcus > Agrococcus sp. TF02-05. Next base: position 100,488 of record NZ_JAGEKO010000005.1, read on the forward strand.
CGTCGATTCTCGCACTGCCCGCCGGGCGCGCCGAACGTCAGCGGTCGACGACCTCGATGCCCGCAGTGGTGGGCCCGAGCACGGTCGCGACGACGTGGTGCGTGGCGGTGTCGGGCTGGCGGTCGACCGCGAGGCTCCAGATCGCGATGAGGAAGCCGGCGCCGGCGAGCGCGACGCCGATCCAGGCGGGTGCGAGGTAGCCGAGCCCGGCCGCGATGACGGCGCCGCCGAGCGCCGCCCCGATCGCGTTGCCGACGTTGAAGGCGGCGTGGTTCGTCGCGGCCCCGAGCAGCTCGGCGTCGCCCGCGATGCCCATGATGCGCGCCTGGATCGCCGGGTTGAGCACCGAGCCAGCACCGCCGACCATGAACGCGAGCGCGAAGAGCGCGACCGGCTGCCACCCGAGCAGCCCGAAGAGCGCGAGCGACGCGATGAGCACCGGGAAGCCGATCAGGATCGTGCGGCGGATGCTGCGGTCGCTCGCCCAGCCGCCGATCGCGTTGCCGATCGTCATGCCCACGCCGACCGTCGCGAGCAGCCACGCGATCGCCGGTTCCGGCAGGCCCGCGACGCGGGTGACGATCTCGGCCGCGTACGAGTAGACGGCGAAGAAGCCGCCGAAGCCGATGCAGCCGACCGCGATCATGAGCCACAGCCTGGGGTTGCGGAACGCCGAGATCTCGCGCTTCGCGCTCCGCGTCGGATCACCCGGCTGCCGGGGGAGCAGGATCGCGGCGAGCACGAGCGTGACGAGGAAGATGGCGGCGACGGCGACGTAGGTCCAGCGCCAGCCCGCCGCCTGCCCGAGCCACGTGCCGAGCGGCACGCCGATGATGTTCGCGATCGTGAGGCCCGAGAGCGCGAGCGCGACGCCGGCGCCCTGCCGGCCCGGCCCCATGATGCGCGCGGCGAGCAGTGCCGCGACGCCGAAGTACGCGCCGTGGGGGAGGCCGGCGACGAAGCGCGCGACGACCGTGAGCTCGAACGTCGGCATGAGGCCGCTCGCGAGGTTCGCGACCGCGAACGCGGCGGCGAGCAGCAGCACGAGGGTCTTCTGCGACATCCGTGCCGCCCACACCGACACGAGCGGCGCGCCGACGACGACGCCGAGCGCGTACGCGGTGATGAGCCAGCCGGCGTGGGCGATGCCGCCCGCCGGGTCGGCGTCGAAGGCGGGCACGAGGTCGCTCGCGGCGAGGGGGAGGATGCCCATCGTCGCGAACTCGGTCGTGCCGATCCCGAATCCGCCGAGCGCGAGGGTGAAGAGCGCGAGGGACCGTCGCGCGGGAGTCAGCTGCATGCTGCTGTCGATGCTACGCGCCGGGCTCCAGGCGGATGCGCTCCGGCACCCTCGCTTGCTACATTGGTAAGGCTCGCCTCACTTGAGGCGCCCATCCCCAGGAGGCTTCGCATGGCGGGACCCGAGCGCGTCGCTGCGGTCGCACCCAGGTTCATCGAGCTCGAGGTGCTCGACAACCAGCAGGTGTCGCCGCACATCCGCCGCGTCACGCTCGGCGGCGACGAGGTCTCGGCGATGACGCCGCAGGGCTTCGACCAGTGGTTCCGCTTCTTCATGCGCCGCGAGGGCCAGGAGGCGCTGCGGGTGCCGAAGAGCCCCTCGACGTGGTTCCCGCAGTACCTCGCGATGCGCGAGCAGCACCGCCCCTGGATCCGCAACTACACCGTGCGCGACTTCCGGCTCGACGCCGGCGAGCTCGACATCGACTTCGTCTGCCACGAGGACCCGGGCCCGGGCGCGGCGTGGGCGATGGCCGCCGAGCGCGGCGAGCGCGCGGTGCTGCTCGACGAGGGCCTGCTCTACAACGACGACGGGCTCGCGGGCGAGATCCTCATGGTCGGCGACGAGTCGGTGCTGCCGGCCGTCGCGGGCGTGTGCGGCTCGCTCGAGGACGACGCGCGCGGCACGGTCGTGCTCGAGGTCGGCCACCGCGACGACATCCAGGAGTTCCGTCGCCCGGCCGGCGTCGACATCCGCTGGGTCGAGCGCGGGAGCCTGCGCGAGGGCCAGGCGGCGCTCGAGGAGCTGCGCGGGATGCGCATGCCCGAGCAGTTCGGCTACGCCTACGCCGCGGGGGAGCAGCAGCTCGCCACCGGCGCCCGCCGGCACCTCGTGCGCGATCGCGGCATCGACAAGCGGCGCATCACCTTCACCGGCTACTGGAAGCTCGGCAAGGCGTACGTCTCCTGACCCGAGCGGCGGAAAGTTCGCCCGAACTTTCGCCACGGTGACGTTGTCGCCATCCTGGCCCTCCGTTTCGACGGAGGAGACGCATCCGCTTGCCTAACGTGTAAGCCGTGGCATCCGCAACCGTTCCCGCCGTCGACAGCGCCCACCAGGCGTGGCTCGACCGCGTCGCCCTCGCCGAGTCCGCCGTCCCCATCATCGGGCGGCTCTACCGCGAGCGCGACGTCGTCACGCACGTGCACGGCAAGCAGCTCGTGAACCAGTCGCCCATCGAGATCCTCAAGGCGCACAAGTGGGCGCGCCGCGTGGGCGAGCGCGTGCTGAGCATCGAGGACTCGATGGCGGTGCTGCGACTCGTCGACGAGCTCGGCATCCGCGGCGTCTCGCTCGACCTCGGCCTGCTGCTGGGCGACGCCCCCGAGAGCGGACTCGAGGACTGGGCGCGCGAGCGCGTCGCCGAGCTGCCGTCGTGGGAGCAGGACCAGCCGACCGACGTCGTGCTCTACGGCTTCGGCCGCATCGGCCGGCTGCTCGCGCGCATCCTCATCGGCCACGCGGGCCGCGGTCTCGGGCTGCGCCTGCGCGCGATCGTCGTGCGCCGCGGCGGCGAGAACGACCTCGAGAAGCGCGCGAGCCTGCTGCGCCGCGACTCCGTGCACGGTGCCTTCCAGGGCACGATCGAGATCGACCGCGAGGCCAACACGATCCTCGCGAACGGCACGCTCATTCAGGTCATCTACTCCGACGACCCGTCGAGCGTCGACTACACGCAGCACGGCATCGAGCACGCGATCGTGGTCGACAACACCGGCAAGTGGCGCGACGAGGCGGGCCTCGCGCAGCACCTCGAGTGCCCCGGCGTCGACCGCGTCGTGCTCACCGCGCCGGGCAAGAGCCCGCTCAAGAACGTCGTCTTCGGCGTCAACCACGAGACCATCGGCGCCGACGACCGCATCGTCACCGCCGCATCCTGCACGACGAACGCCATCACGCCGGTGCTCAAGGTCATCAACGACGCGTACGGCATCGAGCACGGCCACGTCGAGACGGTGCACTCGTACACGAACGACCAGAACCTCATCGACAACTTCCACAAGGGCGCCCGCCGCGGCCGCTCGGCGGCGCTCAACATGGTGCTGACCGAGACCGGCGCCGCGAAGGCCGTCTCGAAGGCGCTGCCCGAGCTCGAGGGCAAGCTGACCGGCAACGCCATCCGCGTGCCGACGCCCAACGTGTCGATGGCGATCCTCAACCTCTCGCTCGAGCAGGCCGTCGAGCGCGACGCCGTCAACGAGCTGCTGCGCCGCACCTCGCTCACCGGCGAGCTGCGCGCGCAGATCGACTTCACCGACTCGGCCGAGGTCGTCTCCTCCGACTTCGTCGGCAACAACCGCGCCGGCATCGTCGACGGGCTCGCGACCATCGCGAGCGGTCGGCACCTCGTGCTCTACGTCTGGTACGACAACGAGTTCGGCTACTCGTCGCAGGTCATCCGCGTCATCGAGCACATGGCCGACCAGATGGCCAAGGCCCGGCAGCTCGCCCCGGCCTGACACGACTTGCCCCCGTCGGGACTCTCCTGGGTGGAGGCCCGACGGGGGCAAACCCCTCGACGTCCAGCGCGCATCCGATAGCGTCGTCGGCATGCGCGAGGTGACGGAGGAGCAGCTCCGCGCGTGCTTCGTGAACGCGACGCGGCGCGAGCTCGAGCAGCTGCCCATGCCGGGGCTGCACGAGACCATCTGGGACGAGCGGGAGTACCTCGGCTGGCGAGGCGAGCGCTCGAGCCGGATCGGCTACATCGTCCACTGGCGCGGCGACGAGCTCGTCGGCGTCGTCGTGCGCGCTGCGCCCGGGGGACTGCGGCCCGGCATCGCCGCGATGTGCTCGATGTGCCACTCGACGCAGCCCGCGACGCAGGTGCGGATGTTCAGCGCGCGGCTCGCGAGCCTCGACGGCGACACCGGCAGCTCGATCGGCACCTACCTGTGCGAGGACCTCGCGTGCTCGCACATCATCCGCAGCGGCCCGCCGCACCTGACGAGCCCCGCGCGCATCGCCGCGCGCGGCGCCGCGCTGCTCGAGCGGCTCGAGCGCTTCACCGCTCGCGTCGAGCGCGCGACGCGCGAGGCGCGCGGCGGCTGAGCGCTCCGGGTTCGATAGCGTCGGCGCGTGAACGACACGCAGCGCAGCGACGACTCCAAGCCCGCTCCCGACACCGGCATCACGCAGCTCGACGACGAGCTCATCACCACGCGCCACACGCTCGCGACCGACGAGGGCGAGCTCGCCTACACGGCGCGATCGGGGCGCGTGGTGCTGTGGCAGGAGAAGACCGAGGACGACGTCTTCCGCGGCCGCCGCGCCCGCGCGCAAGTGGCGATCACCGCCTACACGCTCGACGGCGCCGACCCGACGCAGCGGCCGGTCACCTTCGCGTTCAACGGCGGCCCCGGCTCGGCGAGCGTGTGGCTGCACATGGGCGTGCTCGGGCCGCGCCGCGTCGTGATGGGTGACGCCGGCTCGCTCGCGGCGCCGCCCTACGGCATCGCCGACAACCCCGAGTCGCTGCTGCGCGTCTCGGACCTCGTCTTCATCGACCCGGTCTCGACCGGCCGCTCGCGGCCCGCGGAGGGCGAGAAGGCGAAGGACTTCCATGGCTTCACCGCCGACATCGAGTCGGTCGCCGAGATCATCCGCCAGTGGGTCACCGCCGAGGGCCGCTGGCTGAGCCCGAAGTTCCTCGCGGGGGAGTCGTACGGCACGACGCGCGCCGCGGGCCTCGCGCAGCACCTGCAGGGCGAGCTCGGCATGTACCTCAACGGTCTGCTGCTCATCTCGAGCGTGCTCGACTTCTCGACGGCCAACTTCGAGCGCGGCGGCGACCGCGCGCACGCGATGTACCTGCCCTTCTACGCCGCGACCGCGTGGCAGCACGGCTTCCACGAGGGCCGCTCGCTCGAGGAGGTCGTCGCCGAGGCGCACGAGTACGCCGCGCGCGACTACCCGTACGTGCTGGGTCGAGGCGCGCGCCTGACGACGGAGGAGCGGGCGGATGCAGTGGCTCGCGTCGCGCGCCTCACCGGCCTGAGCGAGACCTACGTCGACCGCGCCGACCTGCGCATCGAGCACTGGCGCTACTTCGGCGAGCTGCTGCGCGACCGCGGCCTCACCGTCGGCCGGCTCGACTCGCGCTTCACCGGCCCCGCGGCGAGCGGCATCGCCGAGCACATGGACGCCGACCCTTCGATGGACGCCATCCTGGGGCCCTACGCCGCCGCCTACCAGCACTACCTCCACCACGAGCTCGGCGTGCGCGACACCGGGCCGTACCACGTGTTCGGCAAGGACGTCATCGAGCACTGGAGCTACAAGGAGTTCGAGAACGCGCCCGTCTACGTCATCGACCGGCTCTCGCGCGCGATGCGCCAGAACCCGCACCTCGCGGTGCACTTCGCCTACGGGTGGTTCGACGGTGCGACCCCGTTCTCGGCGGCGGAGGACTCGGTCGCGCACCTGCAGATCCCGGCGGCGCTGCGCGACAACCTCGAGCACCGCTACTACGAGGCGGGCCACATGATGTACGTGCACGAGCCGTCGCGGCTCGCGCAGGCGGCCGATCTCGCCGACTTCGTGCGCCGCCGCTCCGGCCGCTCCGCTTCCTGAGCCGCTCTGCGATCGACCCGCTCCCTGAGCCGCTCCGCGCCGAAGGCGCAGAGCGTGTCGAAGGGGGAAGCGACCCCTCCCGCATGCGGTAGTCTGTCTTGGTTGCCTCCGGGCGACTCGATCGCGAGAGCGACGGGCTGTGGCGCAGCTTGGTAGCGCACTTGACTGGGGGTCAAGGGGTCGCAGGTTCAAATCCTGTCAGCCCGACAGCAAGCCCCGGTGAGAGCATCTCTCACCGGGGCTTCGTCGTCGATGGGCCCTGCTACTCCATACATCGGGAAGGGCTCGGAGGGCTCCGGCCGCCACGGTCCTTGAGGGTTCGGGTGGCGAGCATCGGAGACCGTCTGTGGCCCCGTATGCCCCGGAGCGCGAGCGCGTGGGTTCGTGAGATCACAGCCGCGCGTGTTGCCTCCGATCTGCGGATTCGCGCCCGGATTCGCGCTGGCATAGTGTGGCCGTATGTCTGCGCACGACGTCGTGAGCTTTATCAACGGCTTGAGTGAGAAACTCGCCTCTCGTTCTCGTCACGTGTGCATGTTCCTTGGGGCGGGCGCCTCTAAGGCCTGTGGGCTGCCCGACGTTGCAGGGCTCACCGAGCATGTCCGGGGCTCCCTGACTGGGAGCCAGTTGGACACGTTCGAGCGACTCGCCTCCGGGCGCAACCTCGAGCAGGTGCTTGGCCGTCTACGCCGGATCGCTGCGCTGCTCGAGTCGGTTGGCGACACCGTGGATGGGATGACTGGGGAGGCAGCGCGAGCGCTCGATCTGGAAGTGTGTCGGCTCATCATCGAAAGACTCACCGCACACTCGGATACGCCCGGCCCGATGCTGCGGTTGGCGTCGTGGGCAGCAAGGGCTGACTACCACCGGCCTGTCGAGTTGTTCACAGTCAATTACGACCTACTTGTTGAAACTGCGCTGGAAGCGCTCGGCGTTCCCTACTTCGACGGCTTCGTAGGCACGTTTGGCGCGCGCTTCCGCGCGGATCTCGTAGAAGCGGACGGGGACTCGGGTCGCGCCGCTCAACTTGCAAGTTCCTCGCTCCCGCCGTTTCTGATCCGGCTATGGAAGCTCCACGGATCTGTGCACTGGTCGTGGACCGACGGCGATCACCCCAGCGTGTTGCGTCTGGGCACAGCAGCGCCGAGTGGACAGCCTGCGGCGATCTACCCGTCGGATGCCAAGTACGACGAATCCCGGCGCGTACCGTTCCTCGTGCTCCAAGACCGACTGCGGCAAGCGCTGAATGAGCCGGAAACTCTGACGCTAGTTGCTGGATACGCGTTCGGTGACCAGCATCTGAATGAGATGATTTTCGATGCTGCCCGTCGTCGGCAGAGATCAGAGATCGTTGCCTTTTGCTACTCGTCGATTCCCGATGAGGTCGCAAATGTCGCCTCCACCGTACCGAATCTCCAGGTCGTCACGCGACACGAGGCGATCCTGGGCGGGCTACGGCAGGGATGGCGGTCGGCTGAAACGGTCCCAACGGACGTGTGGAACGACGGAGAGTTCCTACTCGGTGACTTTAACTTCTTGACACGATTCATGGCCCGCAGCGCGCCGCCACGCGGAGAGCTGGAATCGCGGCTTGCGGAGCTCCTTGCGAAAGCGGCAGCGACGAATGAATGAGAGTGATCCAACTCGCATCGGATGGGTTAGGCACATCCTTGGAGCACAGGTTACCGTGGCGCTCGACCCCGAGCTTGCTGGTGTTGCTCCGATCTACCGTGGGCGTCTTCAGCGAATCGGCCAGGTTGGCTCGATCGTCCGAATTCCTCAAGGGTTGGTAGACCTCGTCGGACAAGTGAGCCTGCTAGGCATCTCCGAACTCAGCGGTGCGGCTCGGCCAGCCGAAACTATCCAGGTGGGAGAGCGCTGGCTCCAGGTCGAGTTGCTTGGCGAGATCGATAGAGGCACTGGAGCGTTTCAGCGAGGCGTCGGATCGTATCCGGGTCTGGATGATCCGGTTCACTTCGCAACGCCTCGCGACTTGCAGGCGCTCTTCCCAACGGCGAGTGACCGCACGTTGCGCTTCGGGAGGCTTGCGGCTGCTGAGGAGGTGCCAGTATGCCTCGACGCCAGCCGTTTCGTTACCCGTCACGCGGCGGTCGTGGGCTCTACGGGCTCGGGAAAGACGAGTTGCGTAGCATCGCTCCTTCAGGGTTTCGCGCGCGGCGGGTGGGACGCAGCCAACATCGTGGTTATCGATCCGCATGGCGAGTACGCCGAAGCACTCGAGCAGCACGCATCAATACGGTCGGTGCTGGACACCGGCGACCGAGGACTTCGTGTTCCGTACTGGGCGCTCCCCGCTGTCGACATTCTGCACGCGTTCGCTGGCGCGCATGGAGGCGCTACAGTGCAGAGTCGCTTCCGAGACCTGGTCACTGAGGAACGGCGCGCGTTCGCGGCGGCCGCCGACTGGCTTGAGCTGGACCCCGCTGCGGTGACGGCGGACTCACCAATCCCGTTCAACCTCCGCAAGGTTTGGCACCGGCTAGACGCAGAGAATAACGAGGTTCGTGAGAGCAAACCCGACCCTAGCTCGGCGCTCGTCATCAACGCGGGCGACGCGGATGCATTAGTGCCGACTGAGTTTGAGCCATACGGTCCTGGCGGGGCGGCACCCTTCAAGAGTCCCACACACGGCGTTTACGGCGCAGTTCCGGAATTGCTTCGTCTTGGCCTGCTCGATCCGCGACGCTCTTTCCTCCAGGAGCCGGTTGGCGAGCCAACAGGCTCCGATCCGCTGGTGCAAGAGGTCGCGAACTGGCTAGGGAGGGAGAAGCCCGTATCCATACTCGACTTCAGCGGCGTCCCGGACGAGGCGAGCGAACTCGCAATCGGAGTTATCCTCAGCCTGATCTTCGAGACAGCCGTGCGTGCTCCGGCCGACGGAACGGGCGTCGGTCGTTCTAGGCCGGTGCTGATTGTCCTCGAGGAAGCTCATCGATACCTTGGTGCCGACGCTGCACATATGGCGAGCGCCGCAGCGAATCGGATTGCCCGAGAGGGTCGAAAGTATGGCGTGGGGTTGTTGCTCGTGACTCAGCGGCCCTCCGAACTGCCAGATACAGCACTCGCTCAGGCCGGAACCCTGATAGCGCTTCGGCTTAGTAACTCTGCAGATCAAGCGAAGATTCGGGCAGCGCTACCAGATAGCGTCACGGGGCTGGCCAGCGTGCTGCCTGCACTGCGTACGGGCGAAGCGATAGTAACCGGCGAGGCCATTGGGCTGCCGGCGCGCGCGCTTGTGGACGCTCCGACACCTTTCCCTAACGCCCACGATCCCGGGCTCGAATCTTGGCGTCAACGCGGCGGAGCGCCAGACGTGTCGGCGTCGATCGCGTCGTGGCGAGGAACCTACAGTTAGGAGAAATCGTGATCGATTGGATACCGGTGGAGGGGTCTTCGCGGATAGTCGCGGAGGCGTATCTGCCTGAGAGTGAAACTATCCTGGTTCGCTTCCCGAACGGAATCGAATGGTTCTACTCAGCTTGCCCTCCCGCGACGTGGGAGGAGTTCACTGCAGACGGACAGTCGAGAGGGCGATATATTTCCGCGGTGCTGAACTTGAAGCCGCACGGCCGGTGGACCAACTAGGACCTTGATGCCTGGAGGCCAACCACTGCACTCTGGCTCAGTCATAGCGGTTGTCAGGCGCATCGCTGCTCTCTGAGCGACAGAGTGCCAAGGCGGATGGGCTCGAGGTAACAATCCGCCCCCATTCGGATCGGCGAGGCAGTGAGCCCTGAAAAGGGCTTGCCTGGCTGGACGCATCGTCAGCGACCGCTCTCCGGAGAGCGGCTCCGCTGCGTAGATAGTCGCATTTCCGTCCAATAATCTGACGATGGCCGTCGAGGGCGCCGCGCTATGCGGGCGGTCCCTCCGTCTTGTGGCTCGGTGCCGTTTGGCTCCGCGCGGGTGACGGCTTGGGAAGTGATCGTGCAGCGGCTCGTGAGCGTCGATCTGGACTACAGGCGTTGGCGTGCCTGTTGAGCGGCTCCCCGTGACACCGATCGTCGAAATCGTCACTGCGGTTGCGACGCGCGGCTAGCAATCGCCGTCGGCACGGTGCCCCGGGAACTCGCCCTTACGCATCCGCTAGTCAGCGTTACTATGTAGTGGTACTCAGTGTCGTTGAGTACTGCAGGAAGCAAGAACGAGCGGGGGACACCGTGCCGAGGCAGATCACCGAGATGCTCAAGGGCACGCTCGAGGGCATCGTCCTCGGCGTGCTCGCCCGGCGCTCCGCGCACGGGTACGAGATCACGGCGTGGCTGCGCGAGCAGGGCTTCACCGAGATCGCGGAGGGCACGATCTACGCCCTCCTGCTCCGCATGGAGCAGCGCGAGCTCGTCGACGTCGAGAAGGTCCCCTCTGAGAAGGGGCCGCCTCGCAAGGTCTACTCGCTCAACGCGGCCGGTCGAGCCCACCTCGACGAGTTCTGGACCAACTGGCACTTCCTGGTCGAACGGCTGGAGCACCTCCAGCAGGACGGAGAGCACTGATGTCACTGTCGGACTTCGCCGCCAAGGTCGTCGGCGAGAAGAAGCGCTGGCGTGCCTACAAGGCGCGCGTCAAGCAGCTGCCCGATCCCTACCGCGCGACGGTCGAGGCGATCGAGCGCTACCTCTTGCACTCGGGAGCCACGCCCGTCGACGGCGACCGCGCCGCCGACATGTTCGAGGATCTCGCCGACCTCTTCGAGCGCGCAGCAGCCGATGGCAAACCCATCCGCGACATCGTCGGCGAGCAGCCGATCGAGTTCGTCGACGACTTCGTGCGCACCTACGCCGACTCCAGCTGGATCGCCAAGGAGCGCGCCCGGCTGACGGAGGCGATCGAGCGCGCCGCGGGGGAGTCGTGAGCGCCGCGGTCATCGAGGTGCGCGGCCTCGAGAAGTCGTTCAAGGAGCTGCCGGTCCTCCGCGGCGTCGACCTCGCCGTCGAGCGCGGCGAGATCGTCGCGCTCCTCGGCTCGAACGGCGCCGGCAAGACGACACTCGTGCGCATCCTCTCGACCCTGCTGGGGGCGGATGCGGGGGTCGCCCGGGTGGGCGGCCACGACGTCGCGCGCGAGGCGGCCGCGGTGCGCGAGGCCATCAGTCTCACGGGCCAGTTCGCCGCCGTCGACGAGCGGCTCACGGGCCGCGAGAACCTCGTGCTGGTCGCCCGGCTCCGGCACCTGCGGGAGCCGGGCGCGATCGCCGACCAGCTGCTCGAGCGCTTCTCGCTCGTCGAGGCCGGCGGCCGACCGGCCGCGACCTACTCGGGCGGCATGCGCCGCAGGCTCGACATCGCGATGAGCCTCATCAGCGATCCGGCGGTCGTCTTCCTCGACGAGCCGACGACGGGCCTCGACCCCGAGGCGCGACGCGAGGTGTGGGCGACGATCGAGGCGCTCGCGGCGAGTGGCACGACCGTGCTGCTCACGACCCAGCAGCTCGACGAGGCGGAGCGGCTCGCCGACCGCATCGCGATCCTGCACGAGGGCCGCATCATCGTCGATGGCACGCTCGCGGAGGTCAAGCAGCTGCTGCCCGCCGCGAAGGTCGAGCTCGTCGAGCGGCAGCCCTCGCTCGAGGGCGTCTTCCTCGCCATCACGAGCCGCGCGGACACCGCCGGAGGGAACCCATCATGACCGCCTACGCCATCGGCGACACCGCCGTGCTCACCCGCCGCTCGCTCACGCACATCCTGCGGAGCCACGACACCATCATCACGACCGCGGTCATGCCGATCGCGATCATGCTGCTGTTCGTCTTCGTGCTCGGCGGTGCCGTCGACACCGGCGGCGGCGCGGGCGCCGGCGGCTACGTCGACTACCTGCTGCCGGGCATCCTCGTCATCACGATCGCCTCCGGCATCTCCTACACGGCGTACCGGCTCTTCCTCGACCTGCAGCGTGGCATCCTCGAGCGCTTCCGATCGATGCCGATCGCGCGCTCGGCCGTGCTGTGGGCGCACGTGCTCACGTCGCTCGTCGCCAACGCCGTCGCGCTCGTGCTCGTCGTCGGCGTTGCGCTGCTCATGGGATTCCGCTCGAGCGCGACCGTGCTCGACTGGCTCGCGGTCGCGGGGATCCTGCTGCTGCTGACGCTCGCGCTCACGTGGCTCGCCGTCATCCCGGGGCTCACCGCGAAGTCGGTCGACGGCGCGGCCGCCTTCTCGTACCCGCTCATCTTCCTGCCGTTCCTGACCTCGGCGTTCGTGCCGACGGGATCGATGCCCGGCCCGGTGCGCTGGTTCGCGGAGCACCAGCCGGTGACGGCGATCGTCGACGCGCTCCGCGCCCTGCTGCAGCACGAGCCGGTCGGCGCGGAGCTCTGGATCGCGCTCGCCTGGTGCGTCGGGATCCTCGCCGTCGCCTACGGCGCGGCGATGATCGTCTACCGGCGCCAGGCGCGCTGACGCGGCCGGCTCGCGGGCCGAGCCGTCGGCACTCGTCAGAGCTCCCCGGTGACTCGCACGACGCCCGCATAGGCTGTCGTCCCACCGACCGAAGGACCGTTATGAGCACGACTGACGACCACGACGCCGCGCCGCACGTCCCCGGCGCCGACGAGCACAGCATCCCTGAGCTCGAGGTCGACCAGGCCGTGCCGCCGCGGCCCGAGGAGGAGATCGCCGACGTGCTCCGCGCGGAGCCGGACGAGGCGGATCACCGGCCGACCACCTGAGCGTCGTGGATGAGCGGCTGCTGCAGCCGCACGGCTCGCTTCGACGGTGCCGCGAGTGCGTGCGTGCAGCCGCCTGCATGCATCAGCTCTCCTCGCGGCCTGGGGCATGACCGCCGTCCGCCAGGCGGCGGATCAGCGCGGCAACCTCCTTCGGGCGCTCGTATGCACCGACCTTCAGCACGATGTCCTTGCCCTGGCGCAGACGCACCCGCAGTCGTCCGCCGAGCAATCGAGGCTCGACCTCCGCGCTGAGGACCTCGGCAGACGGCGCCTCCCGCAGGATCCGCCAGCGCCGCCACGGCTGGTCGATGGTGAGGAGGATCCGGCGATCGGTGACCAGCACGAGCGGGAACGTGTCCGAGGACAGCGAGCCCACCGCCACGTCGAGCACCGTCTCGTCGGGTTGCAGCACCCTCTCGGGCAGGATCGCGTCGTTCACCGAGAAGCGCTGGCTGCTGTTGCGTGCCATCGCCGCTCGGTAGGTCTGCTCCGCCCGGGTGGCCGAGCCCGTGAGGGGGAGCTGCGCCATCGCCGCTTCGACGTCGTCGCCGTACCGCTCCCGCATCTCGCGCTGCAGCTGGAGCGCGGCCCGCAGCTTCTCCCGTCGTGACGACACCATGCTTCGACCCTACGTGCAAGGGGCATCGCGCTCTCAGCGGTGCCGCCTAGCCTCGGAGCCGTGCTGGAACCGCCGGTCTACCGCGCCCCGATGCGCTGGCGAGTGCCCGCCGTCCCGGTCGGCGCCGCGGTGGAGCGGGCGCTCGCCGAGGGCGTCGTCGGCATGGGCGGCGCGCTCGACCCGGCGCCGCGCACGGTCGTCGAGGCGGCTGCGCTCGCCGCGGCGCAGCACGACGAGCGGCTCGCCGCTCGCATCGAGCGGTTCGCCGAGGCACCCGAGGGCGCGTTCGTCTGGACGCGCGACGACGACGGGCTCTCGTGGCTCGGGCGGCTCGCGGGGGAGTGGCGCTACGACGCGAGCCCGGATGCGTCGGCGGTCGACCTCGTGCACGTGCGGCCGTGCGCGTGGCTCGGCGAGCCGGTCGCCGACGCCGACGTGCCGCCCGCGGTCAGGTCGACGTTCGCGCGCGGCGGGCGTAACTGGCAACGCACGCACGACCCAGCGGTGTCGCGACTCTCAGCGGAACTTTGGGAGCGCGGCGCGAGGCCGAAGCGCTAGGCGTGACACGTCGGGACGGAGCAGTCCAGGGCGAGGCGTCGAACCGGCCCGCCGTGCCCTAGCGATTCTTCGAACTGGAGCGGCCCGTCGCCGGTGCCCTGACGACAATCTTCTTGAGCGCGGCCGTGCTTGGCGAGCGGACCGACGTGGTGCCTGTGCGGATGGCACCGGAGTCGCGGATCGCCGCGCCACGTGCTCCGGATACGTAAACGCCTGTGTTCGGGGTGTTCTGCATCAGGCGTCCCTTCCGGTCGTCCGGTTCAAGCGCGCGTCAAAGTAGTGCTTCCGGCGTACCCACTTGAAACCCTCGTGCTTGGTGATGGTAGCGATCTCGATCGGACCGCCGACGACGGGTGGTCCGGGGGTGAATCGAACGTATTGCGCCGTTGCGTAGACGAGGAAGTCGGCTAGGTCAATCGCATCCTGAATCGGCATCGGGGGCGGGACCATCGATTGCTGCAGCTGCGGTACGAGGGCGTTGTGCACCTGCATCGCGCTCTCCAGGTCGAGCCCGATGTCCAGATTCGCGAGCGCCCGCGGCATCGCAAGGCTCATGCCCGTAACGATACGGGAGATCGCCTCCGGCTGTCCCCACCATTGCGCTCCGGTGGTCTGCGGAAGCACCTGTTCAAGCGCAGGCTCCCCAGCGGCATCGATCTGCATCACCCAGGCCTCGGCTTCATCGGCGTCGCAGGAGTAGCCCGCGATCAAAAAGCCCAAGTCCCCAGGCGCCGCGCCTGGTTGCTCCTCTGCAATCCTTGAGGCTAGTGGCACGTACTTCTCGTCATACAGGAACGTCCGGGCCTTCTCCGCCACAGCGCCGACCGAGTACGTGTCGGGATCGAGTCGCCACGATTCGTGGGGGCTACGTCCCTCCTGGAAACGTCTCCGCATGTCTTTCGCGAGCGTCGCAATCGACGAGGGGCCGATGTTGCCCAGACCCCAAGTCATCGCTCCGACGGGTAACGCCTTGTGGAGGTTGAAGATCTTGTTCGCGTTGTTGTAGGTGTTGGCCACCGCGCCCGAGCCGTCGGTAAGCGTGCTGGCGCTGTCCGCGGCCAGGACTATGCCGTCGTTGACCTTGATCACCAGCGCGACCGTCATGGCGGGATGATGTCACTGCGCGACGGCGCTCCGGCCAGGCGCGCCGAACCGGAGCTGATCGCAGACGGCTGGGGTTAGGGTCTTCGTTTTCAAAGAGGCCGATAGGACCGGCGGCTACAGCGGGAGTCACGTGTCCCGACTCTCGGCCACGCTCTGGGAGCGCGGCGTAGGGTGACGCCGACGGGCCGCGTCCGGCCTGCCGAGAGGAGCGCATCCGTGATCCCCACCACGACCGCCCACAGCGGGCTGACGCTGCCGGTGCTCGGCTTCGGCACCTACAAGCTCAAGGGCCGCGCGGGCACCGACGCGATCGCCAGGGCGATCGAGCAGGGCTACACGCTGCTCGACTCCGCGTTCAACTACGAGAACGAGGGCACCGTCGGCGCCGCCGTGCGGGCATCCGGGCGTCGTGACGAGCTCATCGTCACGTCGAAGCTCCCCGGCCGCCACCACGAGCGCGGCGCCGCGCTCGCGACGATCGAGGAGAGCGTCGCGCGTACGGGCCTGGAGCGCATCGACCTCTACCTCATCCACTGGCCGAACCCGCGCAGGGACGAGTACGTGGATGCGTGGGGCGCCCTCATCGAGGCGAAGGAGCGCGGGCTCGTGGGTGCGATCGGCGTCTGCAACTTCCTGCCCGAGCACCTCGAGCGCCTGCGGGTGGAGGCGGGCGTCGTGCCCGAGGTCAACCAGATCGAGCTGCACCCGTACTTCCCGCAGGAGGAGCAGCTCGCCTATGACCGCGAGCACGGCATCATCACGCAGGCGTGGAGCCCGCTCGGGCGCGGCAACGACCTGCTCGAGCGCGGCGAGATCGTCGAGATCGCCGACGCGCACGGCGCGACGCCCGCGCAGGTCGTGCTCGCCTGGGGGATCGCGCGCGGCGCGGTGCCGCTGCCGAAGGCGGCGTCGCCCGAGCGGCAGCGCGAGAACCTCGGCGCGCTCGACGTGGCGCTCGCGGACGCCGAGATCGCGGCGATCACGGCGCTCGGCCGGCCCGACGGTCGGCTCGCCGACCAGGATCCCGCGACGTACGAGGAGCTGTAGCGCGCCGCCCCGCCTACGCACAACCCGGCAGTCACCTGGGAAGGTGCTCAGATCGGTCGCGCACAACTGAATTGCGTGCAATGCTTCTGGCATGACCACCGCAGAGCAGAGCGAGCGCGTCACCGAGCAGATGGTGTGCTTCGCGCTGTACTCCGCCGCGCGAGCGACGAGCCAGGCCTACCGGGCGCTGCTCGAGCCGTGGGGGCTCACCTACCCGCAGTACCTCGTGCTCGCGACGCTCTGGGTCGACGGGCCGCAGAGCGTGCGCGCGCTCGGCGAGGGCATGCAGCTCGACAGCGGCACGCTCTCGCCGCTGCTCACGCGCATGGAGGCCGCCGGGCTCGTGCGCCGCGAGCGCGGCGGCGCAGACGCTCGCGTCGTGACGGTGCATCCCACCGATCGCGCGACGCGGCTGCAGGACGAGCTGCGGCACGTGCCGGGCGCGATCGCGCGGGGCATGGGGCTCGATGACGCCGGCGACGCCCACGCGCTGCTCGGCACGCTGCACGGCGTCGCCGCATCCATGCACGCGCTCGCCGCTGACCCTGCCTCCGCCACCACGGACTGACCGAGGCGTCGCCGCGGCCGCCGTGCCGACGCATCCCACCGAACGAACTCGAGGAGAGGACCACCATGGATGTGCTCTACACCGCAGAGGCCCTGTCGACCGGAGGCGGCCGCGACGGCCGCGTGACGACCGCCGACGGACGGCTCGACCTGTCGATGGCCGTGCCGCAGGAGATGGGCGGCTCGGGCGAGGGCGCCAACCCCGAGCTGCTCTTCGCCGCCGGCTACGCCGCGTGCTTCCACTCGGCGCTGCAGTCGGTCGCGCGAGCGCGGAAGGCGAAGCGCGAGGGCTCGAGCGTCGGCAGCCGGGTGCAGATCCTGCCCGACGGCTCGGGCGGCTTCCGGCTCGGCGTGCACCTCGAGGTGGTGCTGCCCGAGGTCGAGCCGCAGCTCGCGCAGGAGCTCGCCGACGCCGCCCACGAGGTGTGCCCGTACTCGAACGCGACGCGCGGCAACATCGAGGTCACCGTCGCCGTCTCGGACGACTGACGTGACCGCCGCGAGCAGGAGCGAGGCCCCGTCGCGGGCCGGCGCGATCGCGCGCTCGATCGTGCGCGTGCTGCTCGGCGCATCCCTGCTGCTCGCTGGCATCGGGCACCTCACCGTCGCCCGAGCGGAGTTCCAGGCGCAGGTGCCGCCGTGGCTGCCGCTCGACCCCGACTTCGTCGTCGTCGCCTCCGGCATCGTCGAGATCGCCCTCGGGCTCGCGCTGCTCGTGCTGCGCCGACGCCGAGCGCTCGTCGGCCTCGTCGTCGCCGCGTTCTTCATCGCCGT
The DNA here is from genome assembly GCF_017565345.1 of Agrococcus sp. TF02-05. Classification (NCBI taxonomy): domain Bacteria; kingdom Bacillati; phylum Actinomycetota; class Actinomycetes; order Micrococcales; family Microbacteriaceae; genus Agrococcus; species Agrococcus sp. TF02-05. The sequence continues at coordinate 117,714 of NZ_JAGEKO010000005.1, forward strand.
CTTCCCCGGCAACATCGCGCAGTGGACCGAGGGCCGCGACGGCCTCGGGCTCGACACCGACGCCGCGCGCTTCGGGCGGCTGCTGTTCCAGCCGCTGCTCGTCATCGCCGCGCTGTGGTCGACCTACGCGTGGCGCGAGATCCGCCGCTGGTGGCGAGACCGCCGCGCCTGAAGCGCGACCCCGCATCCAGCACACACGAACCACCGACCGAAGGGAGCGCCCATGCGCGCCATCGTCCACGACCGATTCGGCGAGCCCGAGGACGTGCTGCACGTCGAGGAGCGGCCCACGCCCGAGCCCGGTCCCGGCCAGGTGCGCGTGCGCACGACGCTCGCCACCATCCACAACCACGACCTCTGGACCGTGCGCGGCACCTACGGCTTCAAGCCCGAGCTGCCGGCCGGCAGCGGCACCGAGGCCGTCGGCGTCGTCGAGGCGCTCGGCGAGGGCGTCGAGAGCCTCGCGATCGGCGATCGCGTCGTCGCGGGCGCGTTCGGCGTCTGGGCTGAGTCGTTCATCGCCGACGCGCGCGGCCTCGTGCCCGCGCCCGAGGGCCTGCCCGACAGCGCGGCCGCGCAGCTCGTGGCGATGCCGTTCAGCGCCGTGAGCCTGCTCGAGAGCCTCGACCTCGCCGAGGGCGACGTGCTCGTGCAGAACGCCGCGAACGGCGCCGTCGGCCGCATGGTCGCGCAGCTCGCGCCCGCCCGCGGCATCCGCGTCGTCGGCCTCGTGCGCCGCCCGGAGGCGGTCGACGAGCTGCGCGAGGCCGGCATCGAGAGCACCGTCTCGACGTCGGAGGACCATTGGCGCGAGCGCGTCCGGGAGCTCGCGGGCGACGGGCGCATCGTCGCGGGCGTTGACTCGGTCGGCGGGCCGGCTGCCGGCGACGTGCTCTCGGTGCTCGATGAGGGCGGCACGCTCGTCGTCTTCGGGGCGATGGGCGCGCCGACGCTCGAGCTCTCCTCGGGCGACCTCATCTTCAAGGGCACGACCGTGCGCGGCTTCTGGGGCAGCACGGTGGGGCGCACCATGGCGCCTGAGACTCGCGAGCGGCTCTTCGCCGAGCTCGCCGAGCGCATCGTCGAGGGCGCGCTCACGCTGCCGGTCTCGAGCACGCATCCCTTCGAGGACGTGCGAGAGGCGGTGCGCGCGAGCCTGACGCCTGGCCGCGTCGGCAAGGTGCAGCTGCGGCCGTAGCCCGGGTCGCGCCCACGAGACGATCAGGCGCTCTGCATAGTGTCGGGGCGGGGAGGAGCACCATGGACGACTCGACCGGCGACGCTCGACGCCGCATCCTCATCACCGGCGCGACGGGCGGCATCGGCCTCGTGCTCTCGGAGCGGCTGCAGTGCGACTACGACGTCGTCATGCACGGCCGCACCCCGCGGAGCCCGCGGCAGGAGCGCGAGCTCCGCGAGGCCGACCTCACCGACTACGACGCCGTGCGCTCGCTGATGGACGGCATCGACACCGTCGTGCACCTCGCCGGCAGCGCGAGCCCCGAGTCGACGTGGGACGACGTGCTCGGCGCCAACATCGTCGGCACCCGCAACGTGCTCGAGGCGGCGGTCGACGCGGGGGTGCGCCGCGTCGTCTTCGCCTCCTCCAACCACGCGATGGGCATGTACGACCGGCTCGAGCAGTGGCCCGTCTACCCGCACCACCTGCCGCGGCCCGACTCGCTCTACGGCGTCTCGAAGGCGTTCGGCGAGACGCTCGGCCGCTTCTACTTCGATCAGCACGGCCTCTCGTTCATCGCGCTCCGGATCGGCTGGATGACCGACGACCCTGCGAGCGCCGACCTCGACATCCTCCACGCGATGTGGCTGAGCGAGGACGACGCCGTGCAGGTGTTCCGCTGCGCGATCGAGGCGCCCGTCGACTTCGGGCTCTACTACGCGATCTCCGACAACCCGAACCGTCGCTGGGACCTCACGAACACCATGCTCGACCTCGGCTACCGGCCGAAGGACTCGTGGGCGGATGCGGCACCCGGCGGCGAGGACGTCGTGCCGGAGGGGGAGTCGGTGCCCGACTCGTGGCCCGAGGGCTCCTAGCGGTCAGTCCGCGGCGTCACCGAGGATCGCGTCGACGAGCCGCGCCGCGTCGTCGGCGTCCGACGAGCTGCGGCTGAGCGCCCGCAGCACGACCGCCCCGATGAGCGCCTCGGCGAGCTGCTCGGTCGCGACGCCCGGCCGCAGTGCCGTCGTGGAGCCGATCGCCGCGTCGAGGCGACCGGAGATCGAGGCGGAGCCGGTCAGGCTGTCGCGCAGCCGCGCGCCCACCTCGGGATGCTCCGCGGCGGCGGCCAGGAGCGAGAGCACGAGTCCCGGCTCGGCGTCGATCACCGCGAAGACGGTCGTGAGCCACGCCTGCATGTCGGCGCGCACGTCGCCGGTGTCGGGCAGCGCGAGCCGGTCGTCGAACAGCAGCCCCTCGAGCAGGCACTCCGCGACGAGCGCGCCCTTCGATCGCCACCAGCGATAGATGGTCTGCTTGCCGACGCCCGCGCGCGCCGCGACGCCCTCGATCGTCAGGTGCTCGTAGCCGCGCTCGGCGAAGAGCGCCGCGGTCGCCTCGAGGATCGCGAGGCGCGCCGCCTCGCTGCGCACGGGGCCGGTGCGGGGGAGCGACATGGCACCTCCAGGAGCCACAGGAAAGACGAGACGGTGCGTGTTATCTTAGGCCCCGCTTGTCGTCGTCGGGAGCGCTCGGCCTCGGCTCGCGCGCGGATCGGAAGGGCCTCATGGCCGAGCTGCTGCATCGCCTCGGGACGTTCGCCGCGCGCCGCGCGTGGACCGTCCTCATCGCGTGGATCGTCATCCTCGCCGCCGCGGTCGGCGGCTTCCTCGTCGGCTTCAAGGGCCTGTCGTCGAGCTTCGACATCCCCGGCACCGCGTCGGGCGAGGTCGTCGCCGAGCTCGAGCGCGAGCTGCCCGACTTCGCGGGCGCGACCGGCACGGTCGTCGTGCACGCGACCGCCGGCGCGATCACCGACGAGCAGCGCGAGCAGCTCGCCGAGCTCATCGAGGGCGCCGAGTCGCTGCCCGACGTCTCGGGCGTCAACGACCCCTTCGCGACCGAGGCTGAGCGCGCCGACCAGGCGCAGCAGCTCGAGGACGGCCGCGCGCAGCTCGAGGCGGGGCAGGAGCAGCTCGACGCGGGCCGCGCGCAGCTCGAGGCGGGTGCCGCGGCGCTCGAGGAGGGACAGGCGCAGCTCGACGCCGCGCGCGCCCAAGCCGAGGCCGCGGGCTTCCCGACCGCCCAGCTCGACGCCCAGCAGGCGCAGCTCGACGCGCAGCGCACCGTCATCGACGAGCAGCGCGCACAGCTCGACGAGGGGCAGGCCGAGCTCGACGAGCAGCGCACCCGGCTCGAGCGCGGTGAGGAGCTCCTCTCGCTCGCCGACGGCATCCGCCTCGTCTCGGAGGACGGCGCGACGGCGCTCGTCACCGTCTCGTACACCGAGACCAGGCTTGAGCTGCCGCAGGAGTCGAAGGACGCCACCATGGCGCACTTCTCCTCGCAGCCGATCGACGGGCTCGAGATCTCGTTCTCGACCGACATCGCGCAAGGCGTGCCCGAGATCCTCGGCATCGGCGAGGCGATCGGCGTGGCGCTCGCGGCGGTCGTGCTCGTCGTGGTGCTCGGCTCGCTGCTCGCCGCCGCCCTCCCGATCGTCACGGCGCTGCTCGGCGTCGCCATCGGCGCGATGGCCGTGCTGTCGTTCTCGGGCGTCGTGCAGATGGCGTCGGTCACGCCGATCCTCGGCGTCATGCTCGGCCTCGCGGTCGGCATCGACTACTCGCTCTTCATCGTCTACCGCCACCGCAAGCAGCTGCTGCGCGGCATGGGCGTCGTCGAGTCGATCGGCCTCGCGAACGGCACGGCGGGCAACGCGGTCGTCTTCGCGGGCGTCACGGTCATCGTCGCGCTCCTCGCGCTCGGCATCACCGGCATCCCGTTCCTCGGCCTCATGGGCGTCGCGGGTGCCGTGAGCGTCGCGGTCGCGGTGCTCATCGCCACCTCGGCGACGCCCGCCCTGCTCGGGCTCGCGGGCCGGCGCATCCTCAGCCGGCGCGCGCTCGCGAAGGCCGAGGCGGCGAGCGACGGCGCGGATGCGCTGCGGTCGGTGCGCCCGATGTCGCACGCGCGCGCGGTGCTCAGCGCCGTGCTCGCCGTCGCGGTGCTCGCGACGATCGCGATCCCCGCGCTCTCGATGCGCCTCGGCCTGCCCGACGGCGCCTCGGAGCCCGCCGACTCGACCGCCTACCGCGCGTACGCGCTCACCGAGGAGGCGTTCGGCGAGGGCCAGAACGGCCCGCTGCTCGTCACCGCGACGATGCCCGGCGACCTCGACGACGTCGAGGTCGAGCGGCGCCAGCTCGCCGTCGCGAGCGAGCTCGCGGCGAGCGACGACGTCGTGGCGGTCGCGCCCGTCGGCGTCTCCGACGACGAGCGGCTCGCGGTCTTCCAGGTCGTGCCCGCCGAGGGCCCCAACAGCGAGTCGACCGAGGCGCTCGTGCGCGAGCTGCGCGAGCGGCGCGCGATCGAGGGCGACATGGCGCTCGGCGTCGCCGGCCAGGCGGCGAGCAACATCGACATCTCCGAGGGCCTCGCCGACGCGCTGCCGACCTACCTCGCGGTCGTCGTCGGGCTCTCGTTCCTCATCATGGTGATGGTGTTCCGCTCGCTCCTCGTGCCGCTCATCGCCACCGGCGGATTCGTGCTCTCGCTCTTCGCGACCTTCGGCGCGGTCACCGCGGTGTTCCAGTGGGGCTGGCTCGGCGGCCTGTTCGGCGTCTCGGAGCCTGGGCCCATCCTCAGCTTCCTGCCCGTCATCCTCACCGGCATCCTCTTCGGGCTCGCGATGGACTACCAGCTCTTCCTCACGACGGGCATGCGCGAGGCGTACGTGCACGGGGCGGATGCGCGACTCGCGGTCGCGCGCGGGTTCCGGGCGGGTCGCAGCGTCGTGATCGCCGCCGCGCTCATCATGATCGCCGTCTTCGCGGGCTTCATCGCCTCGGAGTCGATCATCATCAAGGCGATGGGCTTCGGGCTCGCGCTCGGCGTGCTGCTCGACGCCTTCGTCGTGCGGATGCTGCTCGTGCCCGCGATCATGCACCTCGTGGGCCGCGGCGCGTGGTGGCTGCCGCGCTGGCTCGACCGCATCATCCCCAACGTGGACGTCGAGGGGGCTTCACTCGAGCGGCGCCACCCGGCGGCGAGCACCGGCAGCACCGACGCGGTCGCGGCGGACGCGACGGCGGAGCGCTGACCCGGCGAGGCGGAGCTCAGAGGAGCGCGAGCTCCTTGAGCTTCGCCTCGACCTCGTCGTTCGTCGGCTCGACCTGGTGCGAGCCGTCGGGGAAGACGACGACCGGGATCTGCATGCGGCCCGAGATGCGCTGCGCCTCGCGCGTCGCCGACTCGTCCTCCTCGAGGTCGATGTAGTCGAACGGGACCTCGAGGCCCTCGAGCTGCTGCTTCGTGCGCCGGCAGTCTCGGCACCAGTCGGCGCCGTAGACCCGGATCGTCGTCGTGTCGGTCATGAGCCCACGGTACGTGGGCGGCGCTCGCTTCCGCCACGCACGAGCGTCGCGACGATGCGCCAGCCGACCAGGAGCGCGAGCAGCGCGAGGGTCGCGACGACGACGAACGGGAGGGCCGTGCCCTGCCCGCTCACCGTGCGCAGCAGCATCCCGCCGACGACCGTCACGAGCCACACCGGCACGCCGGTGCGGAGCGGCGCGGCGGGCCGCCGCCACGCCCCCGACGCGAGCCAGCCGACGAGGAGCGCCGCGAGGAAGGGCCACGCCGTCGTCGCGAGCCCGATGCCGCCCTCGCCGAGCACGCCGGTGCCGCCGTCGTGGTGGCTCGCGCGGCCGATCGCGGCGAAGGCGACGACGAGCGCGGCGTCGAGCGCGAGCGCGAGGACGGCGGATGCGCGAGGTCGCGGTGCACGGGCAGGGCGGGAGGGCATCGCTCCACGCTAGCCCGCGGCGCTCCGCATCGCGCCGCGCGGGCTCTGGCATGCTCGCTCCATGGAGCAGACCGCCACCACCGCACTCGACGTCGACGCGCTGCGCGCGCGGTTCCCGTCGCTCGCCTCGGGCATCGCCCACTTCGACGGGCCGGGCGGCACGCAGACGCCCGCCGAGGTCGGCGAGGCGATCGCGCGCACCCTCACGGGGCCGCTCTCGAACCGCGGCTCGAGCGTCGCGAGCGAGCGGAACGCCGATGCGGCGGTCGCAGCCTTCCGCGCCGCCTACGCCGACCTGCTCGGTGCCGACCCGCGCGGCATCGTCTACGGGCGGAGCGCGACGCAGCTCACCTACGACTTCTCGCGCGCTCTCGCGAAGCAGTGGTCGGCCGGCGACGAGCTCGTCGTCACGCAGCTCGACCACGACGCGAACGTGCGGCCGTGGCTCCAGGTCGCCGAGCGCGTCGGCATGGCGGTGCGGTGGCTGCGGCTCGACCCCGCCACGGGGCAGCTGCGGCTCGACGAGCTCGACGAGGTCGTGACCGAGCGCACGCGCCTCGTCGCCGTCACCGGCGCATCCAACCTCATCGGCTCGAAGCCCGACCTGCCCCGCATCGCCGCGCGCGCGCACGAGGTCGGCGCGCTCGTGCACGTCGACGGCGTGCACCTCGCCGCGCACGACGCGATCGACGTCGCCGCGCTCGGCGCCGACCTCTTCGTCTGCTCGCCCTACAAGTTCTTCGGCCCGCACTGTGCCGTGCTCGCCGCCTCGCCCGAGCTGCTCGAGTCGCTGCGCCCCGACAAGCTGCTGCCCTCGACCGACGCGGTGCCCGAGCGATTCGAGCTCGGCACGCTGCCCTACGAGCTCATGGCGGGCGCGACCGCGGCCGTCGACGTGATCGCCAGCATCGCCGGCGGCCAGGGCGACCGCCGCGAGCGGCTCGTCGCCGCCAACGCGCTCGTCGAGCACCACGAGCTACGCCTGCGGGAGCGCATCGAGTCGCACCTGCGCTCGCTCGAGGGCCGGCTGACGCTCCACTCGGTCGCCGAGGATCGCACCTCGACGCTCTTCGTCACCTTCCGCGACCGCGATCCCTTCGCCGTGGCGCGCGCGCTCGCCGACCGCGACGTGCTCGCGCCCGCCGGCACCTTCTACGCGCACGAGCCCTTCCTCGCGCTCGGCACCGGCGTCGAGGCGGGACTGCGGATGGGCCTCGCGCCCTACAACGACGACGCCGACGTCGACCGGCTGCTCGAGGGGCTCGACGCCGCGCTCGCGTGACGGGCGGCGGGGGATAGCCCCCTGGCCCTCGCGCCGCGCGCGTGCCTACGCTGAGCGCGGCCCGGATGCGGGCCCGAAGTGAAGGAGCGCCCGTGACCGACACCGCCAGCACCGCGCCCGCGCCCGCGCCGAAGCTGCCGCCGCGCTGGTTCGTGCGCTCCGCGTGGGTCGTGCACCGCGCGCTCTACCGCGCCACGGGCGGGCGCTTCGGCCTCGCGCGGCCGAGGCCGGGGAGGTTCGGCATGCTGCGCCTGCACACGATCGGCCGCCGCTCGGGCGAGCCCCGCATCGCGATCGTCTCCTACTACGAGGAGGGCGACCGGCTCGTGACGATGGCGATGAACGGCTGGGCCGACGCGCACCCGGCCTGGCTCCACAACCTGCGCGCGCAGCCCGACGCGTCCGTCGACCTGCCGGACGGGCCGCGGCTCGTGCGGGCGCGCGAGGCGACCGGCGTCGAGCGCGAGCGGCTGCTCGCGGGCTTCGACGCCTTCCACGAGGGCCCGGCGATGGCGGAGTACGAGCGGGCGCGCCGGCGCGCGACGCCCGTGATCGTGCTCGAGCCGCGCGACCGCTGACGTCCCGGCGCTAGGGCTCGAAGGCGAGGATGCGGTCGTCGCCCTCCGCGGGCCGGCCGCGGCCGTCGGTGCTGCCGGTGAGCGCCCAGACCGAGCCGTCCGGCGCGGCCGCGACGTCGCGCAACCGCCCGTGCTCGCCCTGCCAGTGCACGCTCGAGCTCGCGAGGTCGTCGAGCGGCACGCGGCGCAGCGACTGCCCGCGCAGGTTCGCGATCCAGAGCGCCTCGCCCGCGACGGCGATCCCGCTCGGGCTCGCCTCCGCCGGCGGCCACTGCTGCACGGGGTCGACGAAGCGCCGATCGCCCGCCGCGCCCTCGACGAGCGGCCAACCGTAGTTCGCTCCCGCCTCGATGACGTTGAGCTCGTCCCACGTGTCCTGGCCGAACTCGGTCGCGAGCAGCGTGCCGTCGTCGCTCCACGCGAGCCCCTGCGGGTTGCGGTGGCCGAGCGTGTAGACCGGCGAGCCCGGGGTGGGGTTGTCGGCCGGCACCGAGCCGTCGGGCTCGAGCCTGAGGATCTTCCCCGCGAGGCTCGCGGGATCCTGCGATCGCGCCGGCACGCCCGCGTCGCCCGTCGTGGCGTAGAGCATCCCGTCGGGCCCGAACGCGATGCGACCGCCGTTGTGGTTGCCGGCCGCGGGGATGCCGGCGAGCAGCTCCTCGGGCTCGCCGAGCGTCCGCTCGCCGGGGGAGCCCTCGAGCGACGCGCGCAGGATCGCGTTGCCGTCGGCCCTCGTCGCGTACCAGTAGAGGCGCCCGTCGCGCACGGCGATGCCGAGCAGCCCGCCCTCGCCACGCGGCACGACGCCGTCGATGGCGGCGACCGCAGCGGTGCCGCCGCCCGGCAGCACCTCGACGACGCGAGCCGTGTCGCGCTCGCTCACGAGCGCGCCGCCACCGGGCAGGCGCGCGATGGACCACGGGCTCTCGAGCTCGGTCGCGAGCGTCTCCGGTGACTCGAGCGTGCCGGTGCGCGGGGAGGGCGAGGCGGATGCGTCGGGTGAGCCGGGCGAGCCGCTCGGGGCCGGGTCGGTGCTCGCGGCGGGCCGCTCAGCGGTCGGCTCCCCGGGCCCGCACGCGGCGAGCGCGAGGACGAGCGCGAGCGCGACGGGCGGCGCGGCGACACGGCGGCGACGGCGGGGGCTCATGCTGCGGCTCCGGCCATGCTCGCCTCCCTCCCGGGGTGCGCTCAGCATACGCGCGGGCGGGATATACGGTGGCGATCATGAGCACGCCTGCGGCAGGCTTCGCGCTCGACGCGAGCGCTGACGTCGATGCGCGGCCGAGGCTGCCGTGGCCCGCGTGGATCGCCGCCGGGGTGCTCATCTTCCTCGCCGCGGCAGCGGGCGTGCTGTTCGCGCCCGCGGGCACGACGGTCGCCGTCTGGTGGCCGGCGGCCGGGCTCTCGGTCGCCTTCGCGCTCCTGCAGCCGCCGCGCCGCATCTGGATGGTGCTCGTGCTCGTGCTCGTCGCGACCACGGTGGCGAACCTCGCGGGCGGACGCACGATCCCGCAGGCGCTCGGCTTCGGGGCGGCCAACGCCGCCGAGGTCGCGGTCGTCGTGGCGCTGCTCGGCTGGGGGCGCGAGCACTTCCAGCTCTCATCGCTGCGCGCCGGCCTGCGGTTCGCGATCGCCATCAGCGCCGGCTCCCTCGCGGCGGGCCTCATCGCAGCGGTCTCGGTCACCGTGCTCGAGCGGGGCGCCTTCTGGCCGACGATCGTGCTCGTGGCGGCGTCGCACGCGGCGGCGGTCGCGATGATCGCGCCCTTCGCCGCGCTGCCGCCGCGCGTGCGCGTGCGCGCGAACACCGTCGAGATGCTCGCGCAGTCGCTCGTGCTCGTGCTCGTGCTCGCGCTCGTCTTCCAGCTCGACTCGAGCCTGCCGCTCTCGTTCGCGCCCTACCCGGTGCTCGCGTGGGCGGCGTTCCGCTTCCCCATCCGCGTCGTGCTCGTGCAGTCGCTCGTCGCGTCGCTCGCGATGCTCGTGCTCACGCTCGCGGGTCGTGGACCCTTCGCGTCGGCCGCCCTCGACGTCACCGAGCAGGCGGCGGTGCTCGAGGTCTACCTGCTGACGATCGCGGGCTTCGCGCTCGTCATCTCGGCCGCGCAGTACGAGCTGCGCGCCGTCTGGCGCCGGCTCGACGCGTCCGCGCGGCTGCTGACCGGCAGCGTCGTCGAGTCGCGCCTCGGCCTCGTGCTGTGGCGCCCGGGCCGCGACGCCGCCCGGCTCGTGTGGGCGAACCCCGCGGCGAGGGCCATGCTCGACGCGGAGCTCGACGGCGACGACTGGTCGGGGCCGATCGCCTCGGCGGCGGCCGCGGCGCTGCGCTCGGGTCGCACGGCGACCGCGACGACCGCCGCCGGGCGCACGCTCACGGTCGAGGCGAACCCGATCCACGGCGGGGACGACCGCGTCGCGGTGCAGCTGCTCGACGTGACCGAGGTGCTGCGGGCGCGCCAGGTCGAGGTCGAGGCGGCGGTCGAGCGCGAGGCGGCGCGCTCGATCCGCGCGGAGCTCGAGCGGCAGCGCGACGATTTCCTCGCCACCACGAGCCACGAGCTGCGCACGCCCATCACGAGCGTCGTCGGCTACGCGGAGCTGCTCGCCGAGTCGAGCGGGCTCGGCGCCTCGGAGCGGAAGTGGGTCAGCGTCATCGAGCGGAACGCCGAGCGGCTCTCCGAGCTCGTCGAGGACCTGCTGACGCTCAGCGGCGGCGCGACCTCGACGCCGCGACCGAAGGAGCCCGAGCGCATCGACTGCCGAGCGCTGCTCGAGGACGCGGCCGCGAGCCTCGCGCCGATCGCGGAGCGCAAGGCGGTCGAGGTGCTCGTCGACGCCGACGGCAGCGTCGCGCTCGGCTCCCGCAGCGACGCGGGCCGCGCGGTGTCGAACCTGCTCACGAACGCCATCAAGTTCACGCCCGCGGGCGGCACCGTGCGGCTCGCGGCCGCCCGCGACGGCGACGCGGTGCGCATCCGCGTCGCCGACACGGGGCCCGGCATGAGCGACGACGAGCTCGCGCACGCGTTCGACCGGTTCTACCGAGCGCCGGGCGCCGTGCGCGACAACGTGCCCGGCACCGGGCTCGGCCTCGCGATCGTCGCCGAGCTCGCCCGTCGCAACGGCGGCTCGATCGAGCTGCGCCGCGGCGACGAAGGCGGGCTCAGCGCCGAGCTGCGGCTACCGGCCGTGCCGACGCCGAGCGGCTGAGCGCGCGCTCGAGGTCGTCGATGAGGTCGGCCGGGTCCTCGAGCCCGATCGACAGGCGCAGCACCCCGGCGTGCGGCTTCGCCTCCGCGGCGACCGGTCGGTGCGTGAGCGACGCGGGGTGCTGGATGAGGGAGTCGACGCTGCCGAGCGAGACCGCGTGGGTGAACAGCTCGACCGACTCCGCGACCGCGGCGGCGCGCTCGAACGAGCCGACGTCGACCGCGATCATCGAGCCCGGCCCCGCCAGCTGCCGGCCCGGGCCCACGAGACCGGCCGGGTCGCATCCGTCGAGCCCCGGGTAGCGCACCTCGAGCACGCCGTCCATCGCCTCGAGGGCGCGCGCGACGACCTCGGCGCCCGCCTGCTGGGCGCGCACGCGCAGCGGCAGCGTCTGGAGCCCGCGGTGCATGAGGTAGGCGGCGAGCGGATGCGCGAGGGCGCCCGTGATGGCGCGCACGGGCCGAAGGGATCGCGCCCACTCCGCATCGCACGCGACGACGCCGCCGACCACGTCGCCGTGGCCGCCGATGTACTTCGTCGCCGAGTGCAGCGAGAGCGCGGCACCGTGCGACAGCGGTCGCTGCAGCACGGGCGTCGCGAACGTGTTGTCGACGAGCACGGGCGCGTCGCCGGCAGCAGCGGCGAGCGCCGAGAGGTCGACGAGCTCGAGCGTCGGGTTCGCGGGGGTCTCGACGACCACGAGGCCCGTGTCGGGGCGGCACGCGCGCGCGACCGCGTCGACCGAGTCGACGAAGGTCGTCTCGGTGCCGAGCAGGCCGGTCGCGAGCAGGTGGTCGGTGCCGCCGTAGAGCGGCCGCAGCGCCACGACGTGGCTGCCGCGCCGCTGGCGCGCGGCCATCAGCACGGCGGTCACGGCCGCCATGCCGGAGGCGAACGCGACGGCGCGCTCGGCGCCCTCGAGCTGCGCGAGGGCATCCTCGAACCGCGCGACGGTCGGGTTCCAGAGCCGCTGGTAGACGGCGGAGCCGTCGCCGACGTCGCCGCCCGTCGCGAGCCGCTCGTAGGCGTCGCCGCCGGTGAGGACGTCGGGGAGCGGGTTCGTGGAGGAGAGGTCGATGGGGATCGCGTGCACGCCGAGCGACCGCAGATCGTCGCGGCCGGCATGCACCGCGAGCGAGTCGGGTCGGAGGCGAGCGTCATTGCTCGTCGTCATGCATCCGATCATGCCTCAAGTGTCAAGTGATGGATGCCTCCCGCGCGGCCGGGCGGGCGGCGCGCGCTCGCCGATGGCAGGATCGAGAGCCGTGACCCTGCTCGCCCAGCCCCTCCGCATCGGCGCCTTCGACGCTCCCAACCGCATCATGCAGGCTGCGCACTCGAAGCAGTACTCCGACCGCGTGGAGTCGGATCGCGAGACCGCCTACTTCGTGCGTCGCGCTCGCGGCGGCTGCGGCCTGTTCGTCGCGGGCAACCACCTCGTGCATCCGAGCGCCTCGACGCGCGGGTTCCAGGACGCGTGGCGGCCCGAGGCCGTCGACGCGAACCGCCGCATGACCGATGCGATCCACGAGGCGGGCGCGCGCGTGCTCGTGCAGCTCAACCACCACGGCGCGCAGGCGTCGCCCGAGGGGCCGGCGGGGCCGCGCGCGGTGCTCGCGCCGAGCCGCATCCTCTCGCCCTCGACGGGCGTCGCGACCGCGGCGGCGAGCCGGCGCGACATCGCGGCGCTCGTGGAGGCGTGGGCCGACTCGGCCGAGCGCGCGCGGCTCGGCGGCTTCGACGGCGTCGAGGTGCACATGGCGCACGGCTACCTCCTGCACCAGTTCCTCACGCCGCTCACGAATCGCCGCACCGACGCCTACGGCGGCGACCTCGAGGGCCGCTCGCGCTTCCCGCGCGAGGTGCTGCGCGCCGTGCGGGCGCGCGTCGGCGACGACTTCACCGTCGGCATCCGCATCGTGCTCGACGAGCACCACGAGGGCGGGCTCGACGCCGCGGCGATGCGCGAGGTCGTCGCCGCGCTCCGCGCTGAGGCGCGGATCGACTTCCTCGACACCGCGGCCGGCAGCTACCACGACGTCCACTGGGTCTTCCCGTCGTCGGCGATGCCCGTCGCGTGGCTCCGCGAAGACGTCGCGGCGCTCAAGGCCGCGAACCCCGACATCCCGGTCTTCGGCGTCGGGGCGGCGCTGCGCGTCGAGGAGGCGGAGGAGGTGCTCGCGAGCGGCATCGCCGACATGGTCGCCCTCACGCGCGGCCAGCTCGCCGACCCCGAGCTCGCCCGGAAGCTCCTGACGGGGGCGACCCACGGCATCCGGCACTGCATCCGCTTGAACCAGGGCTGCCTCGGGCGCGGCAGCCAAGGGCTGCCGGTCTCGTGCACGGTGAACCCCGAGGCCGGGCGCGAGCTCGAGCCGGCGCCCGCGGCGGCCGCGACGCCGAGGCGATGGGCGGTCGTCGGCGGCGGCCCCGCGGGCCTCCGCGCCGCGCTCGACCTCGCCCGGCTCGGGCACGCCGTCACGCTGCTCGAGCGCGAGCACGAGCTCGGCGGCCAGCTGCGGCGCCGGCTCGAGCTCGCGCCCGGCCTCGGGGTTCACCGTGCACGAGACCGGCAGCCCTTGGCTGCCGCGCCCGCGGCAGCCCTGGTTCAAGCGGATGCAGTGCCGGATG
>NZ_JAGEKO010000006.1:0-70644 GCF_017565345.1 Agrococcus sp. TF02-05
CGACGAGGCCCAGTAGGTCGCGACGATGACGATCGTCTAGCCCTCACCGAACGGGCCGGGGGCGCCCGGCACCAGCGCGATGATGGCCGCGAGCCCGAGCAGCGGCGCGAGCGCGGGGCCGATCGCGACGTCGAGCAGCAGCAGCGTCCCGCCCGCGGCGAGCACGACGAGCGCGAGCGCCGCAGCCGCGATCGCCGCGAGCCGGGTGGCAGCGCTCGCCGCCGCGGCGCGCTCGAGCAGCGGCGCGGCGAGCAGTCCGAGCGCGGCGCCGGCGAGGGCTCCGGCGCTGCCGAGCGCGAGCGCGACCGCCGATCCCTCGGCGAGCGCGACGCCCGCGAGCGCCGCGAAGCCGGCGCCGAAGCCGATCCAGGCGAGCGCGTGCGCGATCGCGCTGCGCGTGCGCCCGGCGGGCATCAGGCTCGGCCGGGGCGGTCGTCCTCGCCGCGCTTGCGCTCGGCGGCGCCCGGCACCGCGGGGTCGGCGAGGCCCGGGTCGGCGCCGCCCAGCCGCTCGAAGCGCGCCTCGAGCGCGTCGTCCTCGGCCGTCGGCAGCGCATCCGGCCGCCGCACCTCGACGCGCTCGGCGACCGTCGCGGTCGTGCGCTTCGCCAGGGCGCGGTCGACGATGATGGCGACGAGCGCGCCGAGCCCGCCGCCGAGCACGAACCCGGCGACGATCATGAGCCCGATCACGGGCGTCGTGTCGACCGGCACGCCGTTCTCGTTGACCGCTTGCGGCATCGACGCGGCGATGAGCCCCGCGGCGACGGCCCCGACGAGCGCGCCGGCCGCCGCGAAGGCGCCGTACTTCGGGGAGCGCCGCACCGTCACGTCGAGCTGCTCGGTCGTGCCTTCCGGGTCGCCGGCGGCGTCGCCCTGCGGCGTCCGATCGTGCGTCGCGTCCATGGCAACCAGCATCCCACGCGCCGCGCACCGCACGAGTACGGTGCGAGAGGGGCCCGCGGGCCGGGAGCACGGCCGCGCGCCCCGCGACGACAGGAGCCGACGAGTGACCGACGCGCAGCCGACCGCGAGCACGCCCGCCGGAGCGAGCGCCGAGCAGCACGACTGGAGCCTCCTCGACGCCGCCGCCGCGGCCCGCGAGCTCGAGGTCGACGCCGACGCCGGGCTCACGGCCGGGCAGGCCGCCGAGCGGCGCGCGCGCTTCGGCCCGAACGAGCTCGACGCGGTCCCGCCCGAGCCGGCGTGGCGGCGACTGCTGCGCCAGTTCGCCGACCCGCTCATCTACCTGCTGCTCGGCGCGATCGTCATCTCGGTCGTCGCGTGGGTGTTCGAGGGAGCGCACGGGCTGCCGATCGACGCGATCGTCATCGCGCTCATCGTCGTCGCGAACGCGATCCTCGGCTTCGTGCAGGAGGCGAGGGCGGCGGATGCCGTGGCGGCCCTGCAGGACATGACGGCCGTCACGGCCACGGTCGTGCGCGACGGGCGGACGGAGCGCGTGCCCGCAGCGGACCTCGTGCCGGGCGACGTGCTCGCGCTCGCGGAGGGCGACTCGGTCGGCGCCGACGCACGGCTGCTGAGCGCGTCGTCGCTGCAGGTCGCCGAGGCGTCGCTCACCGGCGAATCGGTGCCGGTGACGAAGTCGCCCGCGGCGCTCCCCGAGCCCGTGCCGCTCGGCGACCGCCGCAACATGGTGTTCAAGGGCACCGCCGTCACGCAAGGCGTCGGCCGCGCCGTCGTGACGGCGACCGGCATGGCGACCGAGATGGGCCGCATCGCGACGATGCTCGCCGAGACGGAGCAGGAGCCGACGCCGCTGCAGCGCGAGATCGCGGCCGTCGGGCGCACGCTCGGGATCGCCGTGGTCGTCATCGCGGTCGTGGTGATGGCGGCCATCGGCCTGACGAGCGGCATCGGCTCGCTGCAGGAGGCCGTCGACGTGCTGCTCGTGGGCGTCTCGCTCGCCGTCGCGGCCGTGCCGGAGGGGCTGCCCGCGATCCTCTCGCTCGTGCTCTCGATCGGCGTGCAGGCGATGAGCAGGCAGGGGGCGATCGTGAAGAGCCTCTCGTCGGTCGAGACGCTCGGCTCCGCATCCGTCATCTGCTCCGACAAGACCGGCACGCTCACGCGCAACGAGATGACGATGCTCACGGTGCACACCGGCTCGGGCGTCGCCGACATCACGGGCGTCGGCTACGCGCCCGAGGGCGAGGTGCTCGTCGACGGCAGCCCGCTGCTCGACGCCGATCCCGCGCTCGGCATCCGCGCGGAGGACATCGTCGTGCTCTCGGGCGGCACGCTCGCCTCGGATGCCGAGGTGCGGCAGGACGAGGACGGCGGCTGGGTCGTCGTGGGCGACCCGACCGAGGCGGCGTTCGTCGTCGCCGAGCGCAAGGCGGGCCTGTCGGGGCGCCGCGAGCAGCGCTTCTCGCGCATCGGCGAGGTGCCGTTCACCTCCGAGCGCAAGATGATGTCGGTCGTCGTCGCCGACGCCGAGCACCCGGTCGAGGGCGGTGAGGGCCAGCCGGTGCTCATCGCGAAGGGCGCGCCCGACGTGCTGCTCGAGCACAGCTCGCGCGTGCGGGTCGGCATGGCCGTGCGGCCGCTCACCGACGACGACCGCGCGCGGGTGCGGGAGGCGGTCGAGTCGATGTCGGCGCAAGCGCTCCGCACCCTCGCCGTCGCGTACCGTCCGCTCAGGGCCGAGGAGCACGCATCCGTCACCGCCGCCGGCGGCTTCGACTCCGACGCCGGCCTCGCGCTCGAGGAGGACCTCATCTTCGTCGGCACGGTCGGCATCATCGACCCGCCCCGCTCGGAGGCCGCCGCGGCGGTCGGGGCGGCGCGCGGGGCGGGCATCCGGGTCGTCATGATCACGGGCGATCACCCCGCGACGGCGCTCCGCATCGCGCACGAGCTCGGCATCGCGGGTCGCGGTGATCGCGCGATCGCGGGCGCCGAGCTCGACGGATTGGACGAGGATGCGCTGCGCGCGGCCGTGCGGGACGTCTCGGTCTTCGCGCGCGTCGCGCCCGAGCACAAGCTGCGCATCATCGGGGCGCTCCAGGCCGACGGGCACATCGTCTCGATGACCGGCGACGGCGTGAACGACGCGCCGGCGCTCAAGCGGGCCGACATCGGCGTCGCGATGGGCATCACGGGCACGGAGGTCTCGAAGGAGGCCGCCGCGATGATCCTCACCGACGACAACTTCGCGACCATCGTCGCCGCGGTGCGGCAAGGGCGGGTGATCTTCGGGAACATCCGGAAGTTCCTGCGCTACCTGCTCTCGTCGAACATGGGCGAGGTGCTCACGATGCTGCTGGGCGTGCTGCTCGCGGGCTTCCTCGGGCTCACCGGCCACGGCGAGGCGATGGTCGTGCCGCTGCTCGCGACCCAGATCCTCTGGATCAACCTCATCACCGACTCGGGGCCCGCGCTCGCGATGGGCGTCGACGCCGAGACCGAGGACGTCATGGCGCGGCGGCCGCGGCGGCTCGACGAGCGCGTGATCGACGCGCGGATGTGGGGCGGCATCCTCTCGATCGGCGCCGTCATGGCGGTCGTCACGCTGCTCGCGATCGACATGCACCTGCCGGGCGGTCTCATCGAGGGCTCGGAGGACGTCGCGACCGCGCGCACCGCCGCCTTCACGACGCTCGTGCTCGCGCAGCTGTGCAACGCGCTCAACTCGCGCTCGGAGCACGCCTCGGCGTTCCACCGGCTCTTCACGAACCGGTGGCTGTGGGCCGCGATCGCGTTCGGGGTCGTGACGCAGGTGCTCGTCGTGCACGTGCCGCTCCTGCAGGCAGGGTTCGGCACCGCGCCGCTCTCGCTCGAGCAGTGGCTCACGTGCCTCGCGCTCGCGTCGTGCGTGCTGTGGTTCGACGAGCTGCGGAAGCTCCTCATCCGCTCGCGCGGGCGTCGCAGAGGGGCTCCGACTCCTCGGTAGTGTCTGGCGTGGGGCGCATCGCCCCTTACGTCGACCCATGCACAACGAGGTGAACCATGTCCAACGCGACCGCTGAGCAGCGATCGGGGGCGCCGCTCGCGCGCGCCATGCGGCCCATCAACAACGTCGTCGAGCGGTGGATCCCGTCGGCGCTCGTCTTCGCGATCGTGCTGACGCTCGTCGTCGCGCTGCTCGCGCTGACGGTGACGCAGACGAATCCCGTCGACCTCGTCAAGAGCTGGGGCGACGGCCTCTCGGGGCTGCTCGCCTTCATGACGCAGATGGCGCTCATCCTGCTGCTCGGCCACATGCTCGCCAACACCCGGCCCGTGCGGAAGCTGCTGTCGAAGCTCGCCTCGCTGCCGCAGACGCCAGTGCAGGCCTACCTGTTCGTCTTCGTGATCGCCTCGGTCGCATCCCTCATCACCTGGGGCCTCGGCCTCGTGGTCGGCGGACTGCTCGCGCGCGAGGTCGCGGCCTCCGGCAGGGAGCGCGGTCTGCGGCTGCACTTCCCGATGCTCGTCGCGGCCGGCTTCTCGGGCTTCGTCGTGTGGCACATGGGCTACTCGGGCTCGGGCCCCCTCACGGCGGCGACGCCCGACTCCTTCATCGCTGAGCACCTCGGCGGCGAGGTCGTGCCCATCACCGAGACGACCTTCGCGCTGCCGAACCTGATCGGCGCGGTCGCGACGATCGTCGTCGTGGCCGTCGCGCTCGCGCTCATCGCGCCGCGCGGCAAGGACCGCATCGTCGAGCTCGAGATAGACCTGCGCGAGCAGCTCGTCGAGACCGAGGAGGAGGTCGTCACGCCCGCCGACCGGATCGACGCGAGCCGCATCGTCACGCTGCTCGTCGGCGCCGCGCTCGTCTTCTACCTCGTCGTGCACTTCGTGCAGGGCGGCACGCTCACGCTCGACATCGTGAACTGGTCGTTCCTCGCGCTCATCTTCCTGCTCGTGAAGAACCCGTTCGAGATCATCCGGCTGACGAAGGAGGCCGCCTCGAACGTCGGCGAGATCCTGCTGCAGTTCCCGCTCTATGCGGGCATCCTCGGCATGATGACCGGCTCCGGCCTCATCCAGGTGTTCTCCGACTGGTTCGTCGCCATCTCGACGCCGACGACCTTCGGCGTGCTCGCCCTGCTCTCGGCCGGCCTCGTGAACTTCTTCGTGCCCTCGGGCGGCGGGCAGTTCGCGGTGCAGGCGCCGATCCTGCTCGACGCCGCCGAGCGCATCGGCGTCGACCCGGCGATCCCGATCATGGCCGTCGCGTACGGCGACCAGTGGACGAACATGATCCAGCCGTTCTGGGCGCTGCCCCTGCTCGCGATCGCGGGGCTCAAGATGCGCGACATCCTCGGCTACACGACCGTGACGCTCATCGCCTCCGGGCTCGTCTTCGCGGCGATCCTGCTCATCTGGTCGCTGTGACCGAGCGCCGCTGGCGCTCGCCCACCGCGGGCGTCAGCGGCGCTGCCGCAGGAGCGAGTTGAGCGTCAGCGACGTCTTCGACAGCGCGGACGTCGAGAGCGACGAGCTCGTGAGCGACGAGCCGCGGCGCCGGACGCGCTCGGCGTCGGCGAGGTCGAGCCGGCCCACGAGCGCCTGCACCTCCGGATCGACGCTCGACTCGACGCCGCGCTGGGCGCGGGCGGCGGCCATCTCGGCGGCGCGCTTGACCTGCGCGGCGGCCTGCTTCGCCGCTTGCGGGCTCTGCGACGCCTGCCGCTCGAGCCGCTCCCCCACGCGGCCGCGCAGCTCCTCGATGCGCGCGAGCCGATCGGCGCCGGGCGCCTGCTGCCGCTGGGGCTGCGCGGCGGGGCGCTGCTGCCCCGCCTGCTGCCCCGGCGCCTGCTGTGGCCGCTGCTGCGCGGGCGCCTGCTGCGCCGGGCGCTGCTGCTGGGGCGACTGCCACTGCGAGTTCGCGTAGACGTTGGGCTGCTGCCCCGACCGGCGGGCGCGCTCCGCCTCGACCTCGCGCGCGGCGGCGTCGATGCGCTCGCGCCACGACTGCGGCACGCGATCCTGCAGGTGCTGCGCCTGGGCGCTGACCTGCGTGCGGCGCTGGTCGACCTCGCGGCGCACCTGCTGGGCGCCGGTGCGCACCTGCTCCTGCGCGCGCTTGCTCGCGCTGCGCGCGAGCCCCATGAGCGCGTTCCACCCGCCGCGCAGCAGCAGGAAGCCGATGAAGGTCGCGCCGGCCGCGAGCAGCAGCGGCCCACCGGCCTGCTCGAGCGCGCCGTCGACGCCCGTGATGAGCGACACCTGCGCGACCCAGCCGATCCACTGGATGAGCGCCGGCACGCCGTTGAAGAGCAGCACGATGCCGACGATGAGCAGGACGATCGGGCCGATGAACCCCTGCGGACGGACGACCTGTGCCATGGGGCAAGTATGGCGCTGGCGCTAGCTGCCGGGTAGGCGCAGCACCGGCAGCCAGGCCGAGACGTCGGCGCGCACGCCCGAGGCGTGCACGGCGCCGCGAGCCACTGCATCCGCCCACGACTCCGCGCCGGTCGCGAGGGCGAGCCAGGTCGCGGGGTCGGTCTCGACGACGTTGGGCGGCGTGCCGCGCGTGTGGCCCGGCCCCTCGACGGCTTGCACCGCGCCGAAGGGCGGCACCCGCACCTCGACGCTCTTGCCCGGCGCGCGCTCGGCGAGGCACTGCAGCGAGTAGCGCACCGCGAGCGCGCGGTCCTGGCGGCTCGCCTCGGGCGCGAGGGCGGCGCGCACGGCGTCCATGCCGTCGAGGTCGGGGATGCGCTTGGGCATGCCGCCAGGCTACGCGGCGGCGCCGACGCGGGCCGGTCAGGCCGCCGCGGGCACCGCGGCCCGGCGCGGCCGGGTCGCGCGCAGCCACGCGAGCCCGAGCAGCACGAGCAGCGTCACGTCGACGACGTCGCCGCCGTAGTACATGAGCTGCGACGCGACGTGCGCGTCGGCCGCCTCGACGCCCGCGGGCGGCGCTCCGTAGACGCGCTTCGCGATGATCGAGTGCACGGCCATGAAGGCGAGCAGCACGGCCGCTCGCACGCCGATCGCCGCGCGGTGCGGGTCGGGGTCGACGCCCACGAGCGCGGCGGTGAGCAGGTAGCCCGCGAGCAGCAGGTGGAGGTGCACGATGCCGTGCACGAGGGCGGATGCGTGCATGAGGCCGTAGAGGTCGCTCGCGTAGAGCGCCCAGAGGCCGCCCGCGTTGAGCACCGCCGCCGACACCGGGTGGGTGAGGACGCGCAGCGGCGCGCTGCGCAGCACGCGCGTCAGGCGGCGCGCCGCGGTGACGGGCAGCGCGCGCAGCAGGAGCGTGACGGGCGCGCCGAGCACGAGCAGGAGCGGCGCGAGCATGCCGAGGAGGAGGTGCGCGAGCATGTGGCCCGTGAGGCTCGAGTGGGCGGCGACCGCGATCGGGCCGAGCGTCGCCGCGACCGCGCAGAGCGCCCCGAGCATCCAGCTCGTCGTGCGCAGCGCGGGCCACGGACCACGGCGCCGAGCCGAGCGGAGCGCCCGCAGGTAGCCGCCGACGGCGACGAGCAGCGCCGCGACGATGAGCGCGTCGAGCAGCGCCCACGACGCATCCGCCGCGAGCGGCACCGCACCGCTGTGACCGCCGTGGCCCGGCACGCTCAGCGCTCCGCGCGCCCTCGCGAGCGCCACAGCACGATGAGCCCGATCGCGAGCACGACGACCGCCGAGCCGATCCAGGCGATGTCGTAGGGCAGCAGGTCGACGTCGTAGCGCACCTGGTGGATGCCGAGCAGCTTGTGGTTGACGACCGCGTCGAGCAGCTGGAACCCGCCGAGGCCGGCGAGCACCGCGCCCGTCCAGCGCGACCAGCGCACCGGCGCTCGCCGCCGCGCGTCGACGAGCAGGAAGAGCCCCGCGACCGTCATCCCCCACGCGGCCGCGTGGAAGAAGCCGTCGGCGGCGATCGCCATCTCGGTCGTGCCGAGGTCGTAGAAGTGGTGCCACTGCAGCACGAGGTGGAACAGGAACAGGTCGACGACCGAGGCGGCGATGCCGGCGCCGAACAGCACGCCCGAGAGCACGAGCCGCCGGATCGGCGCTGCTCCGGCGTCGCTCGCGCCGACGTCGCTCGCGCCGGCGCCGCCGAGGCTGCTCGTGCTCGTCATCGCGCTCCCCCTCCGGGCACGGCGAGCGCCGCGGCCCTGCGTGGGGCCATTGTCGAGGCGGCGGCTGGGAGCGGCATCCGCGAGCGCGGATTCAGGGCGGATGCGTCACGGCACGCGGGCGGACCGCGCGCCCCGCTCCTAGAATGGGCGCGTGCGGATCCTCGTCCTTGGCAGCGGCGCGCGCGAGCACGCCATCATCACGGCGCTCCTCGCGGAGGGCGGCCACGAGATCACGGCCGCGCCCGGCAACGCCGGCATCGCCGCGGAGGTCGAGACCGTGCGGCTCGACATCAAGAGCCCGGAGCTCGTCGCGGAGCTCGCGGTCGACGGCGGCTTCGAGCTCGTCGTGATCGGCCCCGAGGCGCCGCTCGTCGCGGGCGTCGCCGACGAGCTCGAGCGCGTGGGCGTGCCCGTCTTCGGCCCCACGAAGGCCGCCGCCCGCATCGAGGGCTCGAAGTCCTTCGCCAAGGAGGTCATGGCGCGCGCCGGGGTGCCGACGGGCACCGACACCACCGCCTCGACGCTCGACGACGTGCGCGCCGCGCTCGACGCATCCGCACCCCCGTGGGTGCTGAAGGCCGACGGCCTCGCCGCGGGCAAGGGCGTCATCGTCACCGACGACCGCGCCGCCGCCGAGGCGCACGCCGAGGCGTTCCTGCCCGACGGGCCGCTGCTCATCGAGGAATACCTCGCCGGCCCGGAGGTGAGCCTGTTCGTGCTCACCGACGGCACCGACGTCGTGCCGCTCGCGCCCGCGCAGGACTTCAAGCGGCTCGGCGACGGCGACTCGGGCCCCAACACCGGCGGCATGGGCGCCTACTCGCCGCTGCCGTGGCTCGCCGAGCGATTCGGCAGCGAGCAGGCGTTCGTCGACGAGGTCGTCGAGACCGTCGCGCTGCCGACGATCCGGACGATGGCCGAGGCGGGCACGCCCTTCCGCGGGCTGCTCTACTGCGGCCTCATCGTCACCGACGCGGGCGTCAAGGTGATCGAGTTCAACGCGCGCTTCGGCGACCCCGAGACGCAAGTCGTGCTGCCGCGCATCGAGTCGGGGTTCGCGGATGCGCTCCTCGCGGCCGCGAACGGGAGCCTGGCCTCCGCCGCGCCGCTCGAGTGGCGCGACTCGGCCGCCGTCGCCGTCGTGCTCGCGAGCGAGGGCTACCCGGGCGACCCCATCACGGGCCGGCCGATCCACGGGGTCGACGAGGCGGAGCGGCTCGAGGGCGTGCGGGTGCTGCACGCCGCGACCGGCGCCGGTGAGCAGGGCCTCACCGCGACCGGCGGCCGTGTGCTCAACGTCGTCGGCACGGGCGCGACGCTCGCCGAGGCGCGAGAGCGCGCGTATGCGGGGCTCGCCGCGATCTCGCTCGAGGGCGGTCAGGCGCGCACCGACATCGGCGCGAAGGCATGACGCACGCCGTCGAGCTCCCCGGCTGGCACCTCGCCTACAGCGGCAAGGTGCGCGACCTCTACGTGCCCGAGGGCGCGACGCTCGCCGAGGCGCCCGAGATGCTCATGGTGGCCTCCGACCGCGTGTCGGCGTTCGACCGCGTGCTCGAGCCGGCGATCCCGGGCAAGGGCGCGCTGCTCACCGCGCTCACCCGCTGGTGGACCGACCGGCTCGGCCTGCCGACGCAGCTCGCCGACGGCGCCGACGACCGCACGCCCGAGGCGGTGCGGGGGCGGGCGATGCTCGTGCGCACGCTCGACATGCTCCCGGTCGAGTGCGTCGTGCGCGGTCGCGTGACCGGTTCGGGGCTCAAGGAGTACCAGCGGGTGGGGTCGATCTCGGGCGTGGCGCTGCCCGAGGCCCTCCGCGACGGCGACGCCCTGCCCGAGCCGATCTACACGCCCGCCTGGAAGGCGCCGCAGGGCGAGCACGACGAGAACGTCTCGTTCGAGCGCACGGTCGAGCTCGTCGGCGCGGCTGACGCGGACGCGATCCGCGACATGAGCCTGAGCGTCTACGCCATGGGCGCCGCGATCGCCGAGGAGGCGGGGCTCGTGCTCGCCGACACCAAGTTCGAGTTCGGCCGCGACCGGCTGACGGGCGAGCTCGTGCTCGCCGACGAGGTGCTCACGCCCGACTCGTCTCGCTACTGGGACGCCGAGGCGCTCGCCGAGGGCCGCGTCGAGTCGTTCGACAAGCAGATCGTGCGCGACTGGCTCGCGGCGAGCTGGGACGGGCAGGGCGAGCCGCCGCGACTGCCCGACGACGTCGTCGAGCGCACGTCGGCCCGCTACCGCGAGCTCTACGACCGCTTGACCGCCTCCGCCGGCTGAGCCGCTGCGCGCCGCCGTCCGCGCCGGCTCAGCGCGTCGCGGGGCTCACACCTCCGGCGCCCGCCACGTGTCGCAGCTGCCGACGCCCTCGTTGAAGCCCGTCGCGAGCCAGCGCTGGCGCTGCTCGCTCGAGCCGTGCGTCCAGGTCTCGGGGTTCACGCCGCCGCCGCTCATCGACTGCAGGCGGTCGTCGCCGATCGTCGACGCGGCGTTCATCGCGTCGTTCATCTCCTGCTGCGTCGGCGCGATGAGCACGGGGTCACCGCCGTCGTCGTCGCGCGTCTGCGAGGCGCCGTTGATCCACGCGCCGGCGTAGCAGTCGGCCTGCAGCTCCGACCGCACGCCGCTCGACTGCGGCCCCGAGTCGCCCTGCTCGACCCGCTGCAGGTCGCCGGTGAGGTGCTGGATGTGGTGGCCCCACTCGTGGCCGAGCACGTAGAGCTGCGCGAGCGAGCCGCCCGAGGCGCCGAACTGGTCGCGCATCTGCTGGAAGAACGTGGTGTCGATGTAGATGCGCTCATCCGCCGGGCAGTAGAACGGGCCGACCGCGCTCGTCGCGGCGCCGCAGCCGGTCTGCACCTGCCGGTCGAAGAGCTGCACGCTCGGGTCGCGGTACTCGAGGTTGTTCGCCGCGAAGGTCGTCTCCCAGAACTGCGACATCGAGTCGGCGCCGCCCTCCATGCGGCACGTGACGTTGGCGAGGTCGTTCGCGGCCTCGCCCGTGCACCCCGTGACCTCCTCGCCCTGCGACTGCGCGCCCGGCGAGATCGGCTGCTGCGGCGCGAGCCCGGTGAGGTCGATGCCGAAGAACATCGACACGAGCACGAGGATGACGGTCACGAGACCGCCGCCGCCGACCGCGATCGCGCCGCCGCGACCGCCACCGCCGCCGCCCCGGCTCACGGTCGAGGTGTCGAAGTTCGCGTTGCCCCTGAACGTCATGGCGGCACCATAGCCGCGCTGACCCGACGATCGGCCGGGAATCCGCCCGTCTGACCGGCGCACGCGCCGCATCCGTAGAATGGGGTGACCCCAACCCGCCGCGAGCTAGGGAGACCCATGGCCGTCATCGTCGTCGACGTCATGCCGAAGGCCGAGATCCTCGATCCGCAGGGCAAGGCGGTCAGCCGCGCGCTCGCGCGGCTCGGGCACGGCGAGATCGGCGACGTGCGCCTCGGCAAGCGCTTCGAGCTCACCGTCGAGGGCGAGGTGACGGATGCCCTGCTCGAGCAGGTGCGGAAGATCGCCGACGACGTGCTCGCGAACACCGTGATCGAGGATGTCGTGGGCGTGCGGGTGCAGGATGAGGCCGACCGATGAGGGTCGGCGTCATCACCTTCCCCGGCACGCTCGACGACCGGGACGCGCAGCGGGCCGTGCGGCTCGCGGGCCACGAGCCCGTCGCGCTGTGGCACGGCGAGCACGACCTGCACGGCGTCGACGCGCTCGTGCTGCCCGGCGGCTTCTCGTACGGCGATTACCTCCGCTGCGGCGCGATCGCCGCGCGCTCGCCGATCATGACCGAGGTCGTCGAGGCGGCCGAGCGCGGCATGCCCGTGCTCGGCATCTGCAACGGCTTCCAGATGCTCACCGAGGCGCGGCTGCTGCCCGGCGGCCTCGTGCGCAACGCCACCGGCCTGTTCGTGCGCCGCGACCAGCGGCTGCGCGTCGAGCGCACGACGACCGCGTGGACGAACCGCTTCGAGGTCGACCAGGAGATCGTCATCCCGCTCAAGAACGGCGAGGGCCGCTTCGTCGCGACGCCCGACGAGATCGAGCGCATCGAGGGCGAGGGGCTCGTCGTCTTCCGCTACCTCGGCGACGACCCGAACGGCTCGATCGACGCGATCGCGGGCATCGCGAACGCGGCGGGCAACGTCATGGGGCTCATGCCGCACCCGGAGCACGCGGTCGAGCTCGGCTTCGGCCCGACGACGACGCGCATGAAGGCGGGCATCGACGGGCTCGAGATCTTCAAGTCGGCGCTCGAGGCCGTCGCCGCCTAGCGACCGTCCTCAGACGACACCGCTCCAGAACGGGCGGTAGGCTGTCTACATGATGGATGCGTCGACCGGCACCGCGACCGGCCTCACCCCGAAGCGGCTCTACCGCTTCCTCGCGATCGCCGAGGCCGTCACCTGGACCGCGCTCATCGTCGCGATGGTCGCGAAGTACGGCTTCGAGAACGACGCGCTCCTGCCCATCGCGGGCGGCACGCACGGCTTCGTCTTCCTCTCCTACGCCGCGATGCAGCTCGTCGTCGGCCACAACCAGCGCTGGCGCCTCGGCACCGTCGCGCTCGGCGTGCTGACCGCCGTCATCCCCTACGCGACGATCCCGTGGGAGCGGCGCCTGGTGCGCCGGGGCGCGCTCGAGGGCGGCTGGCGCACCGAGCCGACCGGCGAGCCGGGCGACGACCGCTGGATCGACCGCGCCTTCCGCTGGGGCATCACCCACCCCGTGCTGCTCGGCGCCATCGCGCTCGCGCTCATCGCGATCGTCTTCGCCGCGCTGCTCACCGCGGGCCCGCCGACGCAGTGGTTCGACTGAGCGACTGACCGGCGCCCAGCGCGAACGGGCGCCGACGACGACGCGCGAGCCGACGCATCCGACCGCTCGGTAGGATCGAGGGACCGCCGAGCCACCTCCTAGGAGAGTCGTGACCGCTTCCACTCCGCGCGACACCGTCGAGCGCGCCGCCGCCACCCCGGAGCGCGAGCAGCCGTTCGCGGCCCTGGGCCTCAAGCCCGACGAGTACGAGCGCATCCGCGAGATCCTCGGCCGCCGGCCGACGAGCGCCGAGCTCGCGATGTACTCGGTGATGTGGAGCGAGCACTGCTCCTACAAGTCCTCGAAGAAGCACCTGCGCACGTTCGGGCAGAAGGTCACGCCCGAGATGCAGGAGCGCCTCATGGTCGGCATGGGCCAGAACGCGGGCGTCATCGACGTCGGCGAGGGCTGGGCCGTCACCTTCAAGATCGAGTCGCACAACCACCCCTCGTTCGTCGAGCCGTTCCAGGGCGCGGCGACGGGCGTCGGCGGCATCGTGCGCGACATCATCTCGATGGGCGCGCGGCCCGTCGCGGTCATGGATGCGCTGCGCTTCGGCGACATCGGCCACCCCGACACCGCGCGCGTCGTGCACGGCGTCGTGGGCGGCATCTCGTTCTACGGCAACTGCCTCGGGCTGCCGAACATCGGCGGCGAGACGGTCTTCGACGCGGTCTACCAGGGCAACCCGCTCGTGAACGCGCTCGCCGTCGGCGTGCTGCGGCACGAGGACCTGCACCTCGCGAACGCGACCGGCGCGGGCAACAAGGTCGTGCTCTTCGGCGCCCGCACGGGCGGCGACGGCATCGGCGGCGCGTCGATCCTCGCCTCGGAGTCGTTCGACGAGGAGGGCCCCGCCAAGCGGCCCGCCGTGCAGGTCGGCGACCCGTTCGCCGAGAAGGTGCTCATCGAGTGCTGCCTCGAGCTTTACGCCGCGGGCGTCGTCGAGGGCATCCAGGACCTCGGCGCGGCGGGCATCTCGTGCGCGACGAGCGAGCTCGCCGCGAACGGCGACTCGGGCATGCGCGTCGAGCTCGACCACGTGCTGCTCCGCGACCCGACGCTCACGGCCGAGGAGATCCTCATGTCGGAGTCGCAGGAGCGCATGATGGCGATCGTCGCGCCCGAGAAGCTCGACGAGTTCCTCGCCATCACCGGCAAGTGGGACGTCGAGACGAGCGTGCTGGGCGAGGTCACCGGCGACGGCCGGCTCGTCATCACGCACTCCGGCGACGTGATCGTCGACGTCGACCCCAAGACCGTCGCGATCGACTCCCCCGTCTACGACCGCCCGATGGCGCGCCCCGAGTGGCAGGACGCGCTGCAGGCCGACTCGGCCGC
Organism: Agrococcus sp. TF02-05; assembly: GCF_017565345.1. Taxonomy (NCBI): domain Bacteria; kingdom Bacillati; phylum Actinomycetota; class Actinomycetes; order Micrococcales; family Microbacteriaceae; genus Agrococcus; species Agrococcus sp. TF02-05. The sequence continues at coordinate 14,219 of NZ_JAGEKO010000006.1, forward strand.
CTCGCTCCCCCGCGCCGCGGGCGAGGAGCTCGGCGAGCAGCTGCGCGCGCTCATCGGCTCGCCGAGCCTCGGCGACCCGTCCTGGATCACCGACCAGTACGACGACTACGTGCTCGGCAACACGGCGCTCTCGAAGCCCGACGACGCGGGCATGGTGCGCATCGACGAGGAGTCGGGGCTCGGCTTCGCCGTCGCGGTCGACGCGAACGGCCGCTACTGCCAGCTCGACCCGCGCGAGGGCGCGAAGGCCGCGCTCGCCGAGGCCTACCGCAACGTCGCCGTCACCGGCGCGACGCCCGTGGGCGTGAGCGATTGCCTCAACTTCGGCAACCCCGAGATCCCCGCGGTCATGTGGCAGTTCGCCGAGGCCGTCGACGGCCTGGCCGACGGATGCGTCGAGCTCGGCATCCCGGTCACGGGCGGCAACGTGTCGTTCTACAACCAGACAGGTGAGACGCAGATCCACCCGACCCCGGTCGTCGGCGTGCTCGGCGTGATCGACGACGTCGACCGCCGCCTGCCCTCCGGCTGGCAGGACGACGGCCAGGCGATCTTCCTGCTCGGCACGACGCGCGACGAGCTCGACGGCTCGGCGTGGGCGGGCACGATCCACGGCCACCTCGGCGGCCTCCCGCCGCGCGTCGACCTCGACGCCGAGCGCCAGCTCGCGGGCCTCATGCAGGGCGTCGCCTTCGACGGCCTCGCGACCGCCGCGCACGACCTCTCGGAGGGCGGCCTCGGCGCCGCCGTCGTCGAGGGCGCGCTGCGCTTCGGCATCGGCGCGCGCATCTGGCTCTCGGGCCTCATGGAGCGCGACGGGATCGACGAGACGGCGGCGCTCTTCTCCGAGACCGGCGCTCGCGCGATCGTCGCCGTCGCTCGCGAGGACGAGGTGAAGTTCACGGGCATGTGCGAGGCGCGCGGGGTGCCGGTGCTGCGCATCGGCGTGACCGACGTCGAGAGCCGCGCGATCGAGATCCAGGACATCGCGACGATCCCGCTCGACGAGCTGAGCGCCGCCAACCGGGCGCCGCTCGCCCGCTTCGCCTGAGTCGCGGGGCTCGCGCGGTGCGGCAGCGCCCGCGCGAGCCTATGCTCCAACCATGGAGCTCACCGTCCCCGCCATCAACATCTGGGCCGTGCTGCTCGCGACGGTCGCTGCGATGGTCGTCGGCTTCGTCTACTACCAGCCGAAGGTGCTCGGCAACGCGTGGATGAAGGCCGTCGGCCACACCTCCGAGAGCGTCGCGAGCGGGCCGAAGCCGTGGGTGTACCCGATGCTCATCGTCTGCGCCTTCGTCACCGCGTGGGTGCTCGCCGGCGCCGCCTGGATCTCGCAGGAGTTCTACGGCGGCAGCTTCCTGCTCAACGCGCTCGTCACCGGCTGGATCCTCTTCGTCGGCTTCACCGCTGCGCGCGTGCTCGTGCACGACGCGTTCGACCCGCGCGGCCTCAAGGTCGCTGGCTTCACCATCCTCAACGAGCTGCTCGTCATCACCGCGATGGCGCTCGTCATCGGCGTCTGGCCCCCGGCAGCATGAGCGGCCTCTCCCTGACCTTGGAGCGGTCGATCGACGCGTCGACGGATGCGGTGTGGCGCGTGCTCACCGACCTCGAGGGCACCGCGGCGGTGCTGTCGGGTGTGACGCGCGTGGAGCGGCTCGCCGGCGCCGGCTACTCGATCGGCACGCGGTGGCGCGAGACGCGCACGATGCTCGGCCGGGAGGCGACGGAGGAGATGGAGGTCGTCGGCATCGTGCCCGGCCGCTCGACGACGATCGCCGCCGAGTCGCACGGCATGCGGTACCGGACCGAGCTCACGCTCGAGCCGATCGATGCCGGCGCCCGCACGCTGCTGCGCATGCGCTTCTCGGGCGAGTCGGAGTCGCCGTCGTGGATCCAGCGCGCCGCCGCGAAGCTGACCGCGCGGCTCGGCATGGCCGCCACCCGCAAGGCGATGGAGCAGGACCTCGCTGACATCGGCGCGGCGGCCGAACGCGCCTGATCTAGGCTCTCGGGGTGAGCACGCCCGCATCCCCCGGTTGGCACGACGACCCCGCCGGTCGTCGGCGCTGGTGGGACGGGCAGCGCTGGGGCGCGTACGCGCCGTGGGACGAGGGCTCGGCCGGTGCTCCGCGTCCGCAGGCTGCCGGGTCGACGCCGCTCCGGCTCGATCGGCGACTGCTGCGCGATCCGACGCCGAGCTCCTCCGCGCGCACCGCTGCGCCGGTGCCGGTCCGGCGCGACGAGCCGGCGAAGTCGCTCGCGATCGCCACGCTGCTCGTGGTGCTCCTCGGCTACTTCGGCGCCCACCGCTTCTACCTCGGTCGCACCGCCTCGGCGTTCGCGATGCTGTCGCTCACCCTCGTGGGCTGCATGCTCCTCGTCGTCGGGGTGCCGCTCATCCTCGCCGCCGCGGCGTGGTGGCTCGTCGACATCGCGCTCACGCACCGGATGGTGCGCCAGCAGGACGCGCGCGCAGCGCAGGCGCCCAGGCGCGGCGTCTACCGCGGCTGGCCGTCGGCCTGAACCCCGCTACTCGGCGCTCGCGATCCGCTCGTGGTGGTGGATGACCTCGGCGATCACGAAGTTCAGGAACTTCTCCGCGAACTCGGGATCGAGGTCCGCCTCCTCGGCGAGCCGGCGGAGCCTGGCGATCTGCGTCGCCTCGCGCGCCGGGTCGGACGGGGGCATCGCGTTCGCCGCCTTGAGCTCGCCGACGGCCTGCGTGAGCTTGAACCGCTCCGCGAGCGTGTGGATGAGCACGGCGTCGACGTTGTCGATCGAGCGCCGCAGGCGCAGCAGCTGCTCCTCGGGACCCGTCATGCCCCCAGCCTAATCGCGCGGCACGGCGGTACCCGCCGCCATCCGAGAGTGGAGCAGCCTGCGCGCCGCGCCGCTCACTCGGCGCGCGCCGGCTGCGGCTCGAGCGCGTCGCGCCAGCCGAAGGCGAGCCCGGCGGCCGCGATGCCGACGAAGGGCAGCGCCATGTCGGGCCGCTCGACCGCCACTGCCGCGATGCCCGTCGCACCCGCGGCCACCGCGACCTCCATGCCGCGCCGCTGCACGACGGCCAGCACGCCCGCGCCCGCGCCCGACTTCGGCGTCACGTGGAAGCGGGCCCGCCCGGACACGAGCACCATCACGATGGCGCGTGCGGCGACGAGCGAGACGGATGCGTAGAGCATGGCCGCGCGCACGGTGAACCATGCGCTCGCGAGCAGCCCGCGCGTGCGCGCTCGATGCACGGCCTCGGGCACGAGCGGCGCGAGGCCGAGCCCGCCGAGCACGATGCCGACCTGCCACGGGAAGGCCGGCGCGGAGGTCGCCGCCGCCACGAGCGAGTAGCCGAAGAGCACGAGCGGCACGAGCGCGGCGAGCACGGGCACGAGCAGGTCGAGCACGAGGTCGGCGCGGCGCAGCGCCGCGAGCCGGCCGTCGACGAGGCTGCCGCGCGAGCGCGCGAGCAGCTGCACCGCGCCCTCGACGAACTTGCCGAACTGCACCGCGAACGCGGCGTGGTCGACCGGCGCGTCCTCGAGCGAGCGCAGCTCGGGCGCCGCGACGAGCCGGTGCCCGCGGCGGGCGAGCTCGACCGACAGCGCGGTGTCCTCCATCACGAGCTCGGGGAAGCCACCCGCATCGCGCACGGTGGCGACGTCGAGCATCGCGCCGCGCCCGCAGAACACGCTCACGCCGAGCGCGTCGCGGCCGGCGAGCTGCATGGCGGCGTGCCGCGCGAAGAGCCCGCCGAAGTCGCGCACGAACGACGTGCCCTCGCGACGCATGCCGATGCTCCCCTGCACGACCGCGGCATCCGGGTGCATGGCGAAGCGCGCGAGCCCGCGCTCGACGAAGTCGCCCGGGATCTCCTGGTCGGCGTCGAGCACGACGATGCGGTCGACCTCGTCGCCGTGCCGCTCGAGCCAGGCGTTGAGGTTGCCCGCCTTCGCGCCGCCGCGTCGTGATCGCCGGTGCACCTCGACGACGCCCTCGGCGACGAGCGCGTCGATGCGCTCGCGCGTCTCGGGCCGCGAGGAGTCGTCGAGCACGACCGTGCGCGTGCCGGGATGCGATTGCCGCGCGCTCCGCCGCACGACGTCGGCGCGGAAGTCGTCGACGACCGGGAAGAGGATCGCCACGCGCTCGCCGGTCGCGGCGGTCGCGGCGGGAGGCGCTGCGGTCGACGCTCGCCTCGCCGCGATGAGGAGCGCGACGTGGCGCGAGCCGGTCAGGAGCGCGAGCCCGACGATCGGCGCCGCGACCGCGAGCGCGACCCAGCCCGCCACGGACGTCGGCGTCGAGATCGTCGCCATCGCGAGCGCGACGAGCGCGGTGAGCGCCGTCCACACCGCGACGAGCAGCACCGGTGCACCGACCGCGAGCGGCACCTGGGCAGGCGGGAGTCCGGGCCGGCGGTCGATGCGGGTCACTGCGCTCCTTCCCGCACCACGGTCGCGGCGCGATGGACGGAGGCTAACGAGCGCGGCTCCGCGTTCCTGGGGAGAGAGCCGCGAGCGCGCTGGCTCAGCGCGCGTCGAGCCGCGCCTCGAGCCCCCGGCGCACGGCCGGCCACTCCGACGCGACGATCGAGTAGACGACCGTGTCGCGCAGCGTCCCCTTGTAGACCTGGTGGCTCCGCAGCACGCCGTCGAGCTTCGCCCCGAGCCGCTCGATCGCATCGCGCGACTGCCGGTTGTGCCAGTGGGTGCGGAGCTCGACCGCGACGCAGCCGAGCTCGTCGAACGCGCGCTCGAGCATCATGAGCTTGATCGCGGGGTTGACGCCCGAGCCCTGCGCCGAGACCGCCATCCAGGTCGAGCCGATCTCGAGCCGCGGCGTCTCCGCCTCGATGTGCATGTAGGTCGTCATGCCGACCGCGCGCCCGCCGACGACGATCGCCCACGGCACCATCGATCCCTCGCGGTGCAGCGCGAGCCGTCGGTCGATCTCCTCGCCGACCGCGCCGGGCTCCGGCACGCTCGTGTACCACGCGCGGCGCCAGAGGTCGCCCTCGGCGGCCGCGTCGGCGAGCGAGGGGGCGTGCTCGTGGCCGAGGGGCTCGAGGGTGACGAGCGGATGCGTCATGACGACCGGGTCGAGGATGCTCACCCGGCCATTCTGGCGGCCGCGATTGCCAGCACCGCAGCGGCGTGCGAGCATGCGCGCATGGCCGTGCGCTTCGATGATGCCGTCAGCGACCTCGCGGACCTCGTCCGGCGGGTGCCGCGCGAGCGGCTCGACAGGCCCGGGCTCGGCGAGTGGACCCTCCGCGAGCTCATCGGGCACACCTCGCGCGCCATCACGACCGTCACCGCCTACCTCGCGCAGCCGGAGCCGGCGGAGGTCACGATCCACTCGGCGAGCGAGTACCTCGAGGTCGTGCTGCGCCAGCGCGGCGACGACGAGGCGATCATGCTGCGCGGCCGCGCCGCCGGCGCGGCGCTCGGCGACGACCTCGCCGCCGAGATCGAGGCGATGCACGTCGAGGCGGCGACCGCGATCGCGGCCGCCGGGCTCGACCGGCGCATCGCGATCGGCGGCGACCCGACGGTCTCGATGCGGCTCGGCGAGTACCTCCGCACCCGAGCCTTCGAGCTGACCGTGCACGGCATCGACATCGCCGACGCCGCGGGTCTCGAGTGGGCGCCGACGCCCGCGCACGTGCTCGACGCCCTGCAGCTCGCCGCCGTCAACGCATCCGCCCGGGGCGCGGGCGTCGAGGCGCTGCGACTGCTCACGGGGCGCCGCCCCGCGGCCGGGCTCGACGGCGTGCTCCGCGCCGGAGCGTAGCCGCCGACGACCGCCCCGGGCTGCCCGAAGGCCCCTGCTGTACGATCGAGCGGTTGTCTGACACGTGACGGAGGCCTCGTTTGTCGCAGCTCCACCCCCACCTCGAGCCGGTCTACGCCGACGTCCTGCACCGCAATCCCGGCGAGGCCGAGTTCCACCAGGCCGTCTTCGAGGTGCTCGAGAGCCTCGGCCCCGTGGTCGCGAAGCGCCCCGACTACGTCGACGCGCAGATCCTCAACCGGATCGTCGAGCCGGAGCGGCAGATCATCTTCCGCGTGCCGTGGATCGACGACGCGGGCGTCGTGCAGATCAACCGCGGCTTCCGCGTGCAGTTCAACTCGGCGCTCGGCCCGTACAAGGGCGGGCTCCGCTTCCACCCGAGCGTCTACCTCGGCATCATCAAGTTCCTCGGCTTCGAGCAGATCTTCAAGAACTCGCTCACGGGCCTGCCGATCGGCGGCGGCAAGGGCGGCAGCGACTTCGACCCCAAGGGCAAGTCCGACTCCGAGATCATGCGCTTCTGCCAGTCGTTCATGACCGAGCTGCGCACCCACATCGGCCAGTACACCGACGTGCCCGCGGGCGACATGGGCGTCGGCGGCCGCGAGCTCGGCTACATGTTCGGCCAGTACAAGCGGCTGACGAACGAGTACGAGTCCGGCGTCCTCACCGGCAAGGGCATCACGTGGGGCGGCTCGCAGGTGAGGAAGGAGGCGACCGGCTACGGCACCGTCTACTTCCTCGAGGAGGTGCTGCGCTCGCGCGGCGAGAGCTTCGAGGGCAAGCGCGTCGTCGTCTCCGGCTCGGGCAACGTCGCGATCTACGCGATCGAGAAGGTGCAGCAGCTCGGCGGCACCGTCATCGCGTGCAGCGACTCCTCCGGCTTCGTCGTCGACGAGCGGGGCATCGACCTCGAGCTCGTGAAGGAGATCAAGGAGGTGCGCCGCGGCCGCATGGCCGAGTACGTGGAGCACCGCCCGCACGCCTCCTTCACCGCCGACGCATCCATCTGGACCGTGCCGTGCGACATCGCCGTGCCGTGCGCGACGCAGAACGAGCTCGACGAGGACGACGCCGCGACGCTCGTGCGCAACGGCTGCACCGTCGTGGGCGAGGGCGCCAACATGCCCGCGACCCAGGGCGCGGCACGAGTGTTCGCCGCGTCGGGCATCGCCTTCGCCCCCGGCAAGGCCGTCAACGCCGGCGGCGTCGCCACGAGCGCCCTCGAGATGCAGCAGAACGCCTCGCGCGACTCGTGGACCTTCGACCACACGGATGCGCGCCTGCGCGAGATCATGCAGGGCATCCACGACCGCTGCGCGGAGACGGCGGATGAGTACGGCCGGCCGGGCGACTACGTCGCGGGCGCGAACATCGCCGGCTTCAACCGCGTCGCCGACGCGATGCTGGCGCTCGGCGTCATCTGACTGGCAGGCTCTCAGGAACGCGCCATACGCTGACGCGGCACACGGGACGAGGAGATCGCTTGGTTGGGGAGACGGACGATCGCGCGGCAGTCGCTCTGCGGGTCATCCGTCGCGCCCAGGCCGCCGACTTCGCCGACCGCATGCTGACGCGCCGCTGGCTCGTCCGCGCGTTCCTGCTGCTGCACGGGGCGTCGCTCCTCGCCCTGCTGCCGGCGATCATCGCGGGCGGCACGGTCGGCGACCTGCCGCTCTACCGCGAGTGGGCGATGGCCGCGTTCGAGGGCGACGACATCGTCGGGCTCGACGCCGACTGGGTCTACCCGCTGCTCGCGTGGCTGCCGATCGGCGCCGCGAACCTGCTCGGCGCGCCGCTCTACCAGCTGCTGTGGTTCCTCATGACGGCCGCGCTCAACTGGTGGGCCGTCTGGGTGCTGAGCGACGGCGGCCGCAGCCGCCGCGGCATGCTCGCCGCGCACGCGTTCATGCTCGGCTTCCTGCTGCTGAGCCCCGTCGCGCTGCTGCGGCTCGAGGGCATCACCGGCCCGCTCGTGATCGTCGGGCTCGTCTGGCTCTCGCGCCGACCGCTCGTGGCGGGCGCGCTGCTCGCTGTCGCGACCTGGATCAAGGTGTGGCCCGCGATGGTGATCGCCGCGGTCGTCGCCGTGCACCGCGAGCGCTGGCTCGTCGTGCTCGCCGGCTTCGGGGTCACGGCCGCGACCGCCGCGATCTCGGCGACCTTCGGCGGCATCCCCCATCTCCTCAGCTTCCTCACGATGCAGACCGACCGCGCGCTGCAGCTCGAGGCGCCCATCGCGACGCCGTGGGTGTGGGCGGCGGCGCTCGACGTGTTCGGCTCCCGCGTCTACCAGAACCGGGCGCTCGCAACCCGCGAGGTCGTCGGCCCGCTCGACGGCGGTGCGATCCTGCTCTCGACCCCGCTGCTCGTCGCGGCGGTCGCCGGCATCGCGGTGCTGCTGCTGTGGGCGCGGCGGCGCGGCGCCGACTCGCGCGAGCTGCTGCTCGTCGGCGCCTTCGCGCTCGTCGCCGCGTCGATCGTGTTCAACAAGGTCGGCTCGCCGCAGTACCTGCTGTGGCTGCTGCCGATCGCCGCGGTCGCGATGGCGCGCCCCACCGTCTGGTGGCGGCGGATGACGGCGCTGCTGCTCGTGACGTCGCTGCTGACGACGCTCATCTTCCCGATCTTCTACATGCCGCTCGTGCGCCTGGAGTGGTTCGCGGTGCTGCTGCTCTCGGCGCGCAACCTGCTGCTCGTCGCGCTGCTGCTCGCCGCGATCGCGAAGCTCGTGCAGCTCGGCCGCGCCGGCGGCCTCGGCCCGCGCGCGACGGTCTCGACGAACACGCAGCCGCTCGCGATCGTCTGACGCGAGGACCGCGCGCGACGCTCAATCGATGAGGTCGTGCACCTGCACGATCGCCTCGCGGTCGGCGCCGACGCCGATCGCCGAGATGCGGCTGCCCGAGCGCTCCTCGAGGAAGCGCACGTACGCCTGCGCGTTCGCAGGCAGGTCGGAGAGCTCACGCGCCCCGGTGATGTCCTCGCTCCAGCCGGGCAGCGACTCGTAGATCGGCTTCGCGTGGTGGAAGTCGCTCTGCGAGACGGGCAGCTCGTCGAAGCGCTCGCCGTCGACGTCGTACGCGACGCACACCGGGATCGACTCGATGCCGGTGAGCACGTCGAGCTTCGTCAGCACGATGTCGGTGAGGCCGTTGATGCGCGAGGCGTAGCGGGTCAGCACGGTGTCGTTCCAGCCGCAGCGGCGCGGGCGCCCGGTCGTCGTGCCGAACTCGAAGCCCTGCTTGCGCAGCAGCTCGCCCCACTCGTCGAAGAGCTCGGTCGGGAAGGGGCCGGCGCCGACGCGCGTCGTGTAGGCCTTGACGATGCCGATCACGCGTTCGAGGCGCGAGGGCGCGACGCCCGAGCCGGACGCGGCGCCCGCGGCGGTCGCGGTCGACGAGGTGACGAACGGGTACGTGCCGTGGTCGATGTCGAGCATCGTCGCCTGGCCGGCCTCGAACACGACGGTGCGGCCGTCGTCGAGCGCCCGGGAGAGCTCGAGGCCCGTGTCGGCGACCATCGGCCGCAGCCGCTCGACGTAGGAGGTGAGGTCGTCGAAGATCTCGTCGCACGTGACGGCGCGGCGGTTGTAGACCTTCGTGAGCAGGTGGTTCTTCGAGTCGAGCGCGCCCTCGATCTTCTGCCGCAGGATCGACTCGTCGAAGAGGTCCTGCACGCGGATGCCGACGCGGTTGATCTTGTCGGCGTAGGCCGGCCCGATGCCGCGCCCGGTCGTGCCGATCGAGCGCTTGCCGAGGAAGCGCTCGGTGACCTTGTCGAGCGTGCGGTGGTAGTCGGTGATGATGTGCGCGTTCGCCGAGATGCGCAGCCGCGACACGTCGACGCCTCGCGCCGAGAGCGCCTCGAGCTCGTGGAAGAGCACCTCGAGGTCGATGACGACGCCGTTGCCGATCACGGGCGTGACACCCGGGGTCAGGATGCCCGAGGGCAGCAGGTGCAGCGCGTACTTCTCGTCGCCCACGACGACGGTGTGCCCGGCGTTGTTGCCGCCGTTGAACTTCACGACGAAGTCGGTGCGGCTGCCGAGCAGGTCGGTCGCCTTGCCCTTGCCCTCGTCGCCCCACTGGGCGCCGACGATGACGATTCCTGGCATGGGTCTCCCCCTCGGACGGGTGCGGCGTACGCCCCAGCCTATCGGGCGGCTGTGCCGGGCGCTCCCGAGACGACCGCCGCGACGCACTCGTCGATGGTCCGATCGGGCGAGAACGCGAGCCGCTCGAACCCCACCATGATGAGCGCGCCGAACCGAGCGGCGGCGTCGAGGCCGGATGCGGGGCGGCCGTCGCCCGCGAGGGCGGCGCCGAGCTCGTCGAGCAGCACGGCGCGGTGGCCCGCGAGCGTCGCGCGCCAGGGCCGGTCGGTGCGGAAGAGCTCTCCCACGACGACCTTTGCGACGTGCGGGTTGGCCTCGAGGCCCTCGAGCATCGCGCGCGCGACGGCATCGAGCGCGGCGCCTGGCTCGGCATCCTCTCGGGCGTCGCGGATGCGCCCCGAGACGCGCGCGATGGCCTCGTCGATGAGCGACTCGAAGATCGCCTCCTTCGAGGGGAAGGAGTAGTAGACGCTGCCCTTCGCGACGCCTGCGCGCGCGGCGATCTCGTCGACCGTCGTCGCGCTCACGCCGCGCTCGGCGGCGAGCTCGGCGGCCGCGACCAGCACCTTGTCGCGGCTGCGGTTGGGGCGTGCCATGGCTCCTCCTCGTCCGGAAGCATCCTGTCGCATCCATTCTTGTACTGACCAGTCAGTATAGATTACGATCGCGACGGAGAGAGGAGCAGCGGATGCGCATCGAGCTGATCGGCGCGGCGAAGGGCCGCGGCGAGGCACTGCCGCCGACGTCGCTCGCGTTCGAGAGCGGCGAGGCGGTGCGCGTGGTGGTCGAGACGGAGCAGCGGCCGACCGTGGTGGGCCTGCTCGCGTCCGGACGGATGCGGCCCGACGCGGGCGCGCTGCTGCTCGACGGTGAGCGCGGCCGCCGCCGCGAGGTGCGTCACCGCACGGCTCTCGTCGACGCGCCGCGGGTGAGCGACCCCGAGCCCGACGTGTCGCTCGGCGGCGCGATCGCCGAGGAGCTGCTCTACGCCGGCGTGCCCGGCGACCCCCGCAGCGTGCGCCGCTGGGCCGCGCAGCTCGGCGTCGACCACCTGCGCGCGGTGCCGATCGCCGACGTCGAGCCGGCTGTGCGCATCCGCGTGCTCGCCGAGCTCGCGGTGCTCCGCGACCGCGTCGAGGCGATCGTGCTCGTGAGCCCCGACCGCCACGGCGGCGACCCCCGCGCGTGGTGGGCGGAGGCGCGACGGCTGGCCGATCGAGGCTTCGCCGTGCTCGTCGTGTGCGGCGAGGCCGCGGACGCCGTGCTGCGCGCCGACGAGACGCCCGAGGCCGCCGAGGGCGCCGAGCACGCGCAGCCAGAGGAGGCCGCCGCATGACCGTCCCGCAGCTCATCGCGGCCGAGCTCCGCCGCCTCGTCGCCACCCGCATGGGTCGCCTCGCGCTCCTCGCGCTCGCGCTCGTGCCGCTGCTCTACGGCGGCGTCTACCTGTGGGCCAACCAGGACCCGTACGCGCAGCTCGACGAGCTGCCCGTGGCGCTCGTCGTCGACGACGCTGGCGACGACGGGCGCGTCGTCGGCGACGAGGTGGCCGACCGGCTCGTCGCCGACGGCGCCTTCGACTGGCATCGGGTGAGCGCCGAGGAGGCGTCGGCCGGGGTCGCCGACGCGACGTACGACTTCTCGGTGACGCTGCCGGCCTCCTTCTCCGCAGACCTCGCGAGCGCAGCGGGCGACGACCCGCACCGGGCGGTCGTGGCGCTGTCGACGAACGACGCGAACAGCTACCTCGCGACGACGATCGGCACGCAGGCTGCCGAGCGCATCCGCTCTGCGGTCGCGCGATCGGTGGGCGAGGAGGCGGCCTCGCGCATGCTGCTCGCGATCAGCGACATCCGCGACGGCCTCGTCGACGCGCACGACGGCGCGGCCACCCTCACCGAAGGCGCCGACGACGCCGCCTCGGGTGCCTCACGGCTCGCGAGCGGCGCCGATGCGCTCGCCGACGGCACCGGGCAGCTCTCGACCGGTGCCGCCGCGCTCGCCGACGGCACCGGCAGGCTCGCCGACGGCGCGGGCCGCCTCGACGACGGGCTCGGGCAGCTCGAGCAGGCGACCGCGTCGCTGCCGGCGCAGACCCGCCAGCTGGCCGACGGCGCACAGCAGGTCGCCGAAGGCGATGCGCGCATCGCCGCGATCGGCGGCGAGGTGGCCGACGCGGTCGCGCCGGTCGCCGCACGGGTGCCGGAGGCGCGCGCAGCGATCGTCGAGCGGCTGCAGCAGGCGGGCCTCGACGACGCGCAGATCGCTGCCGCGCTCGGCCCGCTCGACCGCCTGGGCGACGACGTCGCGGCGGCGGACGCCCGCGTGCAGGACGCGAGCGCGCAGCTCGACCGGCTCGCGGCCGGGGCGCAGCAGGTCGCCGACGGCGCCGAGCGGCTCGCGAGCGCCTCGCCGCAGCTCGCCGCAGGCATCGCGAGCGCCGCGGACGGCGCAGGCGACCTCGCGGACGGCGCTGCGGAGGCGCACGGCGGCGCTGTCCGGCTCGCCGACGGGGCCGCGTCCGCCGCGAGCGGCGCGGGCGAGCTCGCCACCGGCGCTCACGCGCTCGACGACGGGCTCGGGCGGCTCGACGAAGGCACCGCGCAGCTGCGCGACGGCCTCGGCGACGCGGTCGCGCAGATCCCCGCCACGACCGAGCAGGAGCGCGCCGCGCAGTCGTCGATGATCTCCGATCCGGTGCGGACCGACGCCGACGCGGTCGCCTCCGCCGGCTCCTACGGCGCTGGCCTCGCGCCCTTCTTCCTGTCGCTCGCCGCGTGGATCGGCATGTACGCGCTCATGCTCATCCTCAAGCCCCTCTCGCGGCGCGCGATCACGGCGCTGCGCTCACCCGTGCGCGTCTCGCTCGCGGCCTGGCTCATCCCCACGCTCATCGGCGCGGCGCAGATGGCGGCGCTGCTCGCGATCGTCGGCCTCGCGCTCGGCTTCCCCATCGCGCATCCAGCCCTCATGCTCGCGATGATGGTGCTCGCCGTCGCGACGTTCGCGGCGATCATCGTGGCGCTGAACACGTGGCTCGGCTCCGTCGGGCAGTTCCTCGGGCTCGTGCTCATGGTCGTGCAGCTCGTCACCGCGGGCGGCACGTTCCCGTGGCAGACGCTGCCGGCGCCGCTCGCGGCCCTGCACCACGCGCTGCCGATGAGCTACGCCGTCGACGGCCTGCGGCAGCTCATGTACGGCGGCTCGATGGCGGCCGCGGGCGCGGATGCGCTCGTGCTCGTCGCGTTCGGGGCCGGGGCGCTCGCGCTCATCGTGCTGGGCGTCGCGAGGATGGTCGACCACCGCACGCTCCGCGACCTGCAGCCGAGCCTCATCGGCTGAGGCGTCGCCCGCCGCTCTGCTGGCCGAGGCGGCCCGTCAGCGCGCGACCGGGTCGCCGCCGCCGAGCAGCCGCGCGATCGCCGCGCCGTCGGGCACCGCACCCGGCGGCGGTGCGTAGCCGCTCGGCGAGCGGCGCGTCCGGGAGCAGCTCTGCGAGGTGACCCGGCGTCAGGTTCCGCTCGATCTCGCGGACAGCGCGATCTCGCGGCGCGACATCTCGCCGATCGCCGAGCCGCTCGTCGACGAGCCCGTGCGCGAGGTCGACTGCACAGCCGCGTGGTCGCCGGAGCAGGTCGACCGGCTCATCGACCAGGTCGTGCTGCCCGCGCGCACCGAGGGCACGATCACGGATCCCGCGCGCCTGCCCGGGGAGCTCGCTCGCGTGCGCGAGCGCGGCTACTCGCTCGACCTCGGAGCATCGAGGGTTCGCGCCGCAGGCGATCGCCGCGGCCGACGCGATCTCGCGCGCGCTCGGCTCCACAGTCGCGCGCTGAACCCCGATCGGGCGGGCCGGTTCGCCGGCCCGCCCGATCGAGCGCTCAGTAGCCGTAGCCGTCCGACTCCTCGGCGTTCTCGCGCTGCGCCTCCGCGGGGCTCTCGTCCTGCTCCGCCTCGTCGCGCGCGTGCGCGTTCGTCTCCTCGGCGGCCTCGTCCTTGCCAGGGTCCTGCGCGTTCGGGTCGATGCCGGTCATCTCGTCTCCTCTCGTCGCCGCCGCTCTGGCGGGCAGTGGTGGGCCTAGCGGCCCGCTTCGCGCATGCGGCCCAGCTGGTGCCGCAGCGAGTCCTCGAGCCGGGGCCGCCGGAAGCGGTGCCCGAGCTCGGTCAGCCGCGCCGGCACGACCCGCTGGTCGGCGAGCGCGAGCTCCTCGGCGCCGCGCCGCCCGAGCAGCACCCGCGGACCGAGCGCGGGCGTCGGGACGAGCGCGGGGCGGCGCAGCACGCGAGCGAGCGTCTCGGCGTACTCGCGCTGCTGCACGGGGTGCGGCGCGACGGCGTTCACGGGCCCCGAGAGCCGCTCGTCGGCCAGCGCCCGCAAGTAGACGTCGAGCAGGTCGTCGAGATCGATCCACGACTGCCAGTGCTCGCCGCCGGCGAGCGGACCGCCGAGGCCTGCCGCGTAGAGCGGCGCCAGCACCTGCAGCACGCCGCCGCGCGGCGACTGCACGAGCCCGGTGCGCACCTGCACGGCGCGCATGCGTCCCTCGGCGGCGACCGCCGCATCCGCCTCCCAGTCGACGACGACGCGAGCGACGAAGTCGTCGCCGGCGCCGGCCGCCTCGGTGAGCTGCTCGCTGCCGCGGTCGACGCCGTAGCGGCCGATGCCCGAGGCGCTCACGAACGCACGCACGCCACTCGCGGCCGCGACCTCGGCGAGCTTGCGGGTGGGCCCGATGCGGCTGTCGCGCACCGCGCGCCGGTGCTGCTCGCCGAGCCGGCCGAAGATCGAGGCGCCGGCGAGGTGCACGACCGCGTCGACGCCCTCGAGCAGGCCGGCGGCGGGCGCGTCGGGATCCCAGCGGCGCTCGCCGCTCGAAGAGGGCTCGTGCCGCACGAGCCGCACGACGTCGTGGCCGCCCGTCGTCAGGAGCGCGGTGAGCGCCGTGCCGATGAGGCCGGATGCGCCGGTGACGGCGACCGTCATGGGCGCGGTCGCGGCCTCCCGGTGCGCGGCGAGGTCGTCGGCGAGCTGGCGGTGCCGGTAGACGAACATGGGCCGGAGGGCTCGCGACCCGACGATCGTCTCGACGCGGTCGTGCACGAGCGTGCGCTCCTCGCCGCGCGGCTCGAAGCGGTGCTCGTGCCGCCAGCGGAGCGGCGCGAGCGGCATCGAGCCGAGCCCCGCGTCCACGCGCTCGTCGACGAACGCGCGGCCGGGCTCGAACCCGCTCGGGTCGTGCTGGGCCGCCCACACGATGCCGCCCGGCAGCGCGAGCTCGGCGCGGCCGTCGGCGAGCGAGCCCGCTTCACGACGGACGCGCCCGGGGAGCCACGGCGGCGAGAGCCGCTGCAGCGCCCCCGGGCGCGCGTGCCAGGCGAAGACGTCCGCGAGACGTGCGTCGACGATGCTCGAGTGCTCGATGCCCATGGTGCGGACGCTACGCGAGCGCACCCAGCCGTCGGCTGTGGATCGGCCGAGCCTGCGGTGCGGCTGTGCTACTGGCCGAGCCGGTCGGCCGGGCGCTCGACGTCGCCGTCCCAGCCCTGGTCGACCGCCTGCTGCGCGGGCGCGGCCTCGGCGAGCTCCTTGAAGCGCTTGAGGTCCTGCTTGATCTGCAGGTCGTCGACCTGCAGCAGCGCGCCGGCGGCCTCGACGACGCCCTGCGGCTTCCAGTCGATCTGCACGTTGACGCGCGTCTGGTCGTCGTCGATGCGGTGGAAGGTCACGACACCGGCGTGCGTCTCGCCGTCCGTGCTGCGCCAGGCGACGCGCTCGTCGAGGTGCTGCTCGGTGATCTCGGCGTCGAACTCGCGCTCGACCCCCTTGATCGAGACGACCCAGTGGAGCATCGTGTCGGTCTGCTGCGTGATGGACTCGACGCCGCCCATGAACTTCGGGAAGTCCTCGAACTGCGTCCAGAGCGCGTAGACGGCGCTGATCGGGGCCTTGACGTCGATGCTGTCGGTGACCTGAGGCATGGCGATGCTCCTTACCTGTCGTGGATCGGAACTGCGACGCTATGCGGCTTGGCTGAGCGTGCCCTCCGCGAGCGCTCGGAACCTCAGCAGATCGCACCGGATCGTGAGCTCGTCGAGCTCCCGATCGCCCGCGCGGCGCGGCACGTCGCCCCGGGGCGAGACGATCACCCGCACGGTCACGCGCGTGCGGTGGGGCGTCACCTCGGCGAGGTCGACCCACCAGCCGAGCGTCGACTGGTCGACGCTCACGAACGCGAGCCGCTCGTCGGGCACCTGCTCGGTGACGATCGCGTAGAAGCTCGACGGCAGCCCGCCGATCGACACCCGCCAGCGCAGCCGCTCGCTCGTCTCGGCGTAGACCGAGTCGACGCCGGTGAGGAACTCCGGATAGCTCTCGAACGAGGTCCACATGCGGAACACCTCGGCGCGCGGGGCGTCGACCTCGAACTGCTCATCGACCTGCATCATCGCCTCCGGTCTCATCCCCCGCACCGGTGGGTCGCGGGACGCTGGCGGGGGACAGGTCGTGTCCCCCACACGAAGCGTCGCACGCCCCGCTGGGAGCGGCAATGGGCGCGCTCCCAGGTTGCACCCGTACGACCGGCGGACGGGACGCATCCCACCCGAACGTAGGATTGAGGCATGTCCAAGGTCCTCTCCTCCCTCCCCGTCGGCGAGCGCGTCGGCATCGCCTTCTCGGGCGGCCTCGACACCTCGTGCGCCGTCGCGTGGATGCGCCACAACGGCGCCGTGCCGTTCACCTACACCGCCGACATCGGGCAGTACGACGAGCCCGACATCGACGCGGTGCCCGGGCGCGCGACCGCCTACGGTGCGGAGGGCTCGCGTCTCGTCGACGCGAAGGACGCGCTCGTGGAGGAGGGCCTCGTCGCGCTCGCGACCGGCGCGTTCCACATCCGCTCGGCCGGCCGCACCTACTTCAACACGACGCCGCTCGGCCGCGCCGTCACCGGCATGCTGCTCGTGCGCGCCATGAAGGAGGACGGCGTCGAGATCTGGGGCGACGGCTCGACCTACAAGGGCAACGACATCGAGCGCTTCTACCGCTACGGCCTCATGGCGAACCCGGGCCTGCGCATCTACAAGCCGTGGCTCGACGAGCGCTTCGTCACCGAGCTCGGCGGCCGCAAGGAGATGTCGGAGTGGCTCGTCGCGCACGGCTACCCCTACCGCGACGCGACCGAGAAGGCCTACTCGACCGACGCGAACATCTGGGGCGCGACGCACGAGGCGAAGACGCTCGAGCACCTCGACACGTCGATGGAGGTCGTCGAGCCGATCATGGGCGTTCGGTTCTGGGACGAGTCGGTCGAGATCCCGACCGAGGACGTCACGATCCGCTTCGAGGCGGGGCGCCCCGTCGCGATCGACGGCGCGGAGTTCCCGGATGCGGTGGCCCTCGTCCACGAGGCCAACACGATCGGCGGCCGGCACGGCCTCGGCATGAGCGACCAGATCGAGAACCGCATCATCGAGGCGAAGAGCCGCGGCATCTACGAGGCGCCGGGCATGGCGCTGCTGCACATCGCCTACGAGCGGCTGCTCAACGCGATCCACAACGAGGACACCATCGCGACCTACCACGAGCAGGGCCGCCGGCTCGGGCGGCTCATGTACGAGGGCCGCTGGCTCGACCCGCAGTCGCTCATGCTGCGCGAGTCGATCCAGCGCTGGGTCGGCTCGTCGGTCACGGGCGAGGTCGTGCTGCGACTGCGCCGCGGCGAGGACTACTCGATCCTCGACACGCGCGGCGAGACCTTCTCGTACCATCCCGACAAGCTCTCGATGGAGCGCGTCGGCGACGCGGCCTTCGACCCCTCCGACCGCATCGGCCAGCTGACGATGCGCAACCTCGACATCGCTGACTCGCGCTCGCGGCTCGAGGGCTACGCCGCGGCCGGGCTCGTCGAGGGCGAGACGGCGAAGCTGCTCGGCGCGCTCGAGATCGGGCGCTCGGAGGAGATCGTCTCGTCGCCCGAGGCCGACCCGGAGGCGATCGAGCAGTGGAACGACCGCGCGGCGATGGATCTCGGCACGGACTAGCGCTCAGACCACCGGCCAGCCGAGCGAATCGGCCGCGTCTACAGCGAGCATCTGCACCGCGGCGTGCGCGAGCGGCCGGGAGAACTCGGGCGCCGCGGGGAACGCGTCTGCTGCTCTGCCGAAGAGCACGACCATCGGCCGCGAGGTCATGGTCGAGAGCACCTGGAGTCCATCGATGCGCTCGCCGAGCTGGTCGTGGATGGCCGCCGCCCACGTGCGGCACGTGCTCTTCGCTGCAGCGTGCAACGAGCCAGAGGCGCCTTGCCTGACCGGCCAGAGACCGGTCAGGTCGAGGAGCTGCAGCTCTCTCGATGGCAGCCAGCCGCTGAGCGTGCGTCCCGCGGTCAGGCGGATGGCTCTTCGCGACTGGAACACCTCCGCGAACGCAGTCGTCACGTCCGTTCCGGTGTAGGCGACGCCTCGACCCGCGTGCATTCCCTGCGGCAGCGGCTGCGGGTCCCATCGCATGACCGAGAGAGGACCGAACTCTCGCAGCTCATCCCAGCGCGAGGGGTGCGCCCCGGCGGTCGCATGGATGCGGAAGAGCGCATCCCGGTATCGCCGCACGTCTCCCGGCGCGAGCGCCAGCGGCCCAGGCGGGCGAGTCGGGTTCTTCGCGCTCACTCCCACGCGCGTTCGGCCGCGAGCTCGACGACTCGATCGACCGAGCCTCCGCCACTGAGCCACTCCGCCGGGGCGCGACCGCCTAGCTCGACAACCGGAGCCTGCATGAATGTCGCGATGTCGAGCGGGTGGTAGTCGACAGGCAACGCCCGCACGACCTCGCGGATGCCCGGCACGACACCGCCCTCGGTGAACTGCCATCGGGGCAAGAGGTGCGAACCTGACTTCGAGAGCCCGAAGGTGAGGAGCCGTCCGCCGGCGATGAGGCGGCGGATGTTGGAAGGAGCGATGCCGGTGAGTGCCGCGGCTTCCGCCGTCGTGATCGCAGCATCACCAGCTCGGGCCTGCGCCATGCTCGTGCTGACTCCCACGACCGCCGCGGCACGCCGCAAGGATCGGTCGGAGAGCTTCGCCTCCTCGACGCCCGCATGCTGCATCAGGAAGGAGCGCTCTCCAGCGGTCAGCGGCTCGGGGTCCGCGCTGGCCTCCAGGAGGATGTCGACAAACTCCCTCGGATCGAGCGCCACGTCTCGCCGCTGCAGCACTGCGCCCAGCCGCTCGCGGAAGCCCTCGGAGACCGCGCTCGGCGTCAGCCCGAGTGCCGGCGCCGCCGGGATCGTCTCGCTCGTCATGGCGGCATGATACGCGTCGATACAGGGACGATCAACGCATCAGCTGCTCGGCTGCAGGCGTCACCTCTGCGCGACCCCCTCCGCCTGATCCTTCTCGGCGGCGACGCGAATGCCGAAGTGGTAGGCGAGCTCCCCGCCGAGGAAGCCCGAGACGCCGACGAGCGCGATGCCGACGAGGCTGATCACCACCGCGGCGACGCTCACCTCGTCGTGCCCCGCGTTCGAGCGGACGAACCAGCCGATCGCGAAGACCACGAGCGCGACGCTGTTGAGCACCCCGTGGAGGAGACCCATCCGCTTCGCCTTCGAGCGCGCAGGGATCACCGAGTAGTCGAGCACTCCGACGACCGCCGCGAGCACCGCGCCGACGACGCCGATCGCGATGAGCACCTGCGCGCCGAGCAGGAAGCCCGACGGATCCTCCGCGAAGATCGCGAGCACGTCGAACACGAGGCTCGCCACCCACGCGCCGATCGGCACGGTGATGAGCACGGGGTGGAACGGGTGCCCGTACCACCCCTGGAGCACGGTGCGGGGGCGCTTGCCGCGGTCGAAGTCGAGCTGGTCCGGCACGGTTCCTCCTCGCTCGGTCGCGGCCCTCGCCGCGACGGGTCGGATCACAGTAGCCGTGTCGCCCGAGAGCGTCGAGGGCTCCCCGAGCGCCGGCCGAGCGGACGCTGAGCACCGCTGTGCTGTACTGACCGGATGGGCGGCGCCCTCGAGCTCTTCTCCCCCGCGACCCGGGCGTGGTTCACGGGGGCATTCGCCGAGCCCACGCCGGTGCAGGAGGAGGCCTGGACCGCGATCGCGCGCGGCGAGCACTCGCTCGTCGTCGCCCCGACCGGCTCGGGCAAGACGCTCGCGGCCTTCCTGTGGTCGATCGATCGCCTGCACCGCGAGGACGCCGCGCCGCACGCGGAGCGCGAGCCGGGCGTGCGCGTGCTCTACGTCTCGCCGCTCAAGGCGCTCGCCGTCGACGTCGACCGCAACCTGCGCGCGCCGCTCGCCGGCATCGCCGCGCAGGGCAGGAACGACGGGATCGAGCCGCCGCCCATCCGCATCGGCCTGCGCACGGGCGACACCCCGCAGGAGGAGCGCCGCGCGCAGGCGAAGCACCCGCCCGACATCCTCATCACGACGCCCGAGTCGCTCTTCCTGCTGCTCACGAGCCGCGCGCGAGAGACGCTCCGCACCGTCGAGACGGTGATCGTCGACGAGGTGCACGCCGTGGTGCCGACGAAGCGCGGCTCGCACCTCGCGCTGAGCCTCGAGCGGCTCGACGCGCAGCTCGCGAAGCCGGCCCAGCGCATCGGCCTCTCGGCGACCGTGAGCCCCGTCGAGGAGGTCGCCGCGTTCCTCGGCGGGCCCGCGCCCGTGACGATCGTCGCGCCGCCGAGCGAGAAGACGATCGAGCTCACGATCACCGTGCCCGTCGACGACATGACCGATCTGCGGGCGCCGCAGCGGCGCGACCAGCCGGGGTCGGCGCCGACGGACAGCGCGTTCGGCTCGATCGAGGAGCAGCCCGAGCAGGCGTCGATCTGGCCGCACATCGAGCGCGAGGTGCTCGAGCTCGTCGACCGGCACCGCTCGACGATCGTGTTCGTCAACGCCCGTCGCGCGGCCGAGCGGCTCACCGCCAGGCTCAACGAGCTCGACGCCGAGCGGCTCGACGCGGCGGAGGCGGAGGGCCTCGGCGAAGGCTCGGCAGCGGATGCGTCGACGGGCGCGCGGGACGGCGTCGTCCTGCGCGACGTGCGCGAGCACATCCGCCTGCGCCTCGCCGAGCGCGCCGCCGCACGCGAGGCCGGCGGCGACGCCGACGCGCCGCCGCTCGCGCGCGCCCACCACGGCTCGGTCTCGAAAGAGCAGCGGGCCGAGATCGAGGACCAGCTGAAGTCGGGCCGGCTGCGCTGCGTCGTCGCGACCTCGAGCCTCGAGCTCGGCATCGACATGGGCGAGGTCGACCTCGTCGTGCAGGTCGAGTCGCCGCCGTCGACCGCGAGCGGGCTGCAGCGCGTCGGCCGCGCCGGCCACTCGGTCGGCGACGCCTCGCGCGGCGTGCTCATCCCGAAGCACCGCGCCGACCTGCTGCACGCGACGGTCGTCGCCGACCGGATGGCGCGCGGCGAGCTCGAGCCCATCCGCATGCCGCGGCACCCGCTCGACGTGCTCGCGCAGCAGACGGTCGCGGCCGCCGCGATGGACGAGCTCGACGTCGACGAGTGGTTCCAGACCGTGCGCCGCTCGGCGCCCTTCGCCCAGCTGCCGCGGAGCGCCTTCGACGCGACGCTCGACCTCGTCTCGGGCGTCTACCCGAGCGACGAGTTCGCCGAGCTGCGGCCGCGCGTCGTGTGGGATCGCGACGCCGGCACGCTCACCGGCCGACCGAGCGCGCAGCGCATCGCCGTCTCGAGCGGCGGCACGATCCCCGATCGCGGTCTCTTCGGCGTCTTCCTCGCCGGGCAGGAGGGCCGGCCCGGCGCGCGCGTCGGCGAGCTCGACGAGGAGATGGTCTACGAGTCGCGCGCGGGCGACGTCTTCGCGCTCGGCGCGACGAGCTGGCGCGTCGTCGACATCACGCACGACCGGGTGCTCGTCGTGCCCGCGTTCGGCGAGGTCGGCAAGCTGCCGTTCTGGCACGGCGACGCCGAGGGCCGCCCCGCCGACCTCGGCCGCTCGATCGGCCGCGCGACCGCGGCGCTCGCCGCCGGCACCGGCATCGACCTCCCGCACTCCGACGAGCGCGCGATCCGCAACCTCGATGCCTACGTGCGCGACCAGCTCGCCGCGACGGGCGCGGTGCCGACCGACGCGCAGCTCGTCGTCGAGCGCTCGCGCGACGAGCTCGGCGACTGGCGGCTCATCGTCCACTCGCCGTGGGGCCGCCGGGTGCACGCGCCGTGGGCGCTCGCGATCGACCGGCGGCTGCGCGAGGACCGCGACCTCGGCGCCGCGGCGATGGCCTCCGACGACGGCATCGTCATCCGCATCCCCGACTCCGACGCCGAGCCGCCCGGCGCCGAGCTCATCCGCTTCGAGCCCGACGAGCTCGAGCGCATCGTCGAGACCGAGGCGGGCGGCACGGCGCTGTTCGCGAGCCGCTTCCGCGAGTGCGCGTCGCGCGCGCTGCTGCTGCCCAAGCGCGACCCCTCCCGTCGCGCGCCGCTGTGGCAGCAGCGGCAGCGGGCGGCGCAGCTGCTCGACGTCGCCAAGCGCTACCCCGACTTCCCCATCGTGCTCGAGGCGCTCCGCGAGGTGCTGCAGGACGCCTACGACCTGCCGGCGCTGCGGACGATCGCCGAGCGGCTGCAGCACGGCGACATCCGGGTCGTCGAGGTCGAGACGCCGAGCCCCTCCCCCTTCGCCCACCACCTGCTGTTCGGCTACGTCGGCGCCTTCCTCTACGAGGGCGATGCGCCGCTCGCCGAGCGCCGTGCGGCCGCCCTCACGCTCGACCCGGCGCTGCTCGCCGAGGTGCTCGGCCAGTCGGCGCTGCGCGAGCTGCTCGACGAGGAGATCGTCGCCCGCACCGAGCTCGAGCTGCAGCGGCTCGCGCCCGATCGCCGCGCGCGCGGCGTCGAGGGCGCCGCCGACCTGCTGCGCCTGCTCGGCCCCCTCACGGTCGAGGAGCTCACCGTGCGGCTCGAGGGCGCGCCGGGCGCGACCGTCGAGTCGGTCGAAGCGGCACCGGATGCGTCGGCACCGGATGCGGTCGGCGCGGCCCCGGGGCACCTCACGATCGCCGCCGCGGCCGCGATCGCCGACGAGCTCGTCGCCGCTCGGCGCGTCGTGCGGGTGCGGATCGGCGCGGACGAGCGGCTCGCCGCGATCGAGGACGTCGCGCGGCTGCGCGACGCGCTCGGCGTGCCGCCCCCGCCGGGGGTGCCGTCGGCGCTGCTCGAGGCGGTCGCCGACCCGATCGGCGACGTCGTCGCCCGGCACGCGCGCACGCACGGCCCGTTCACGGTGGAGGAGGCATCCGCTCGCCTCACGCTCGCGCCCGCGGTCGTGCGCTCGGCGCTCCGCGCGCTCGAACGGCAGGGGCGCGTCGTGCCGGGCGCCTACCGCGCGCGCGGCACCGGCGAGGAGTGGATCGACGCGCAAGTGCTCTCGCGCCTCAAGCGCCGCAGCCTGCAGGCGCTCCGCAGCGACGTCGAGCCCGTCGACCACGCCGTCTTCGCCGACCACCTGCTCGCGCACCAGCGCGTGACGCGGCCGCTCTCGGGCGTCGACGGGCTGCTCGAGGCGATCGACCGCCTCGACGGCATGCCGCTGCCGCTCAGCGCGCTCGAGACCCTCATCCTCCCCTCGCGCGTCAAGGACTACCGGCCGTCGATGCTCGACGAGGTGACCGCGGCCGGGCTCGTGACATGGGTGGGTGCGGGCGAGCTCAGCGCGCGCGACGGCCGCATCGTGCTGCGCGCGGCAGACACCGTCGAGCAGCGCCGCGACACGGAGCACGTCGATCCCGACGCCGCCGCGGTGCTCGAGGCGCTCGGCGGCGGCGGCGCGCTCTTCGCGCGGCAGCTGAGCGAGATCACCGCGCTCGACCTCGTGCGGCTCGGCGAGGTGCTGTGGCCGCTCGTGTGGGCCGGGCGCATCACGAACGACACGATCGCGCCGCTGCGGGCCCACCTCCTGGGCGCCCGCGCGCGCACGCCGCCGGCGCCGAGCCGGCGGGCGGCGCCCGTGAGCCGGCGGCGGCTAGCGACCGCCCGGCCGATCCGCGCGGAGGCGCTCCCGACGCTCGCCGGCCGTTGGCTGCTCGCGTCGAAGCCGGCGGGCTCGGCGACCGAGCGCGCGGCCCAGGTGGCGGATGCGCTGCTCGCGCGCTACGGCGTCGTCACGCGCGGGAGCGTGGTCGCCGAGGACGTGCCGGGCGGCTTCCACGGCGTCTACCAGGTGCTGAAGGCCTTCGAGGAGGCCGGCCACACCCGCCGCGGCTACTTCGTCGACGGGCTCGGAGCGGCGCAGTTCGCCGACGGACCGGTCGTCGACGCGCTGCGGGCGCGGCAGTCGGGCGGCGCGAGCGACGCCGTCGCGACGGTGCCGGCCGTCGACCCCGCGAACCCCTTCGGCGCCGCGCTGCCGTGGCCCGAGGCGCGCGGCGACCACCGGCCGACCCGGCGCGTCGGGGCGCTCACGACGATCGCCTCGGGCCGCTGCGTGCTGCACCTCGAGCGCGGCGGCCGCTCGCTCCTGACCTTCACCGACGACGAGGAGGTGCTCGTCATGGCGCTGGCGAGCATGACGGATGCGGTGGTGCGGCTCGGCGGTCGGCGGCGCGTCGTCGAGTCGGTCGACGGCCGCTCGTCGCTCGAGCCCGAGGTCGCGCCGCTCCTCGATCGCGCGGGCCTCCGCCGCACCCCGCGCGGCTTCCGGATCGGCCACTGATGGGCGGTCACTGATGCCCGAGGGCGACACCATCTACCGCGCGGCCGTCCGCCTCGGTCGGGCGATGGCCGGCCGCGTGCTGACGCGCAGCGACTTCCGCGTGCCGCGGCTCGCGACCGCCGACCTCGTCGGCGAGCGCATCGAGGAGGTGCGCTCGGTCGGCAAGCACCTGCTCATGCGCGGCGAGCGGCACACCATCCACTCGCACGCCGGCATGGATGGCCTGTGGCACGTGCTCGAGCACGGTCGCCGCGCGCCCGTGGCGGCCCACACGATCCGGGTCGTGCTCGCGACCGACGAGCACGACATCGTCGGCTCCGCGCTGCCCGTGCTCGAGCTGCTGCCGCGCGAGCGTGACTGGGATGCCGTCGCGCACCTCGGTCCCGACCTGCTCTCGCCCGAGTGGGACGAGGCGGATGCGGCCGAGGCGGCCAGGCGGCTGCGCGCGACCGGGGTGCCGGTGGGCGTCGCGCTGCTCGACCAGACGGCGGTCGCGGGGCTCGGCAACGTCTTCCGCGGCGAGCTGTGCTTCCTGCGCGGCGTGCACCCGGCGACGCCGATCGGCGAGGTCGACGTCGAGCCGATCGTCGCGCTCGCGCGCCGGCTCATGATCGCGAACCGCGACCGGACGGAGCGCACCTTCACGGGCGATGCGCGGCGCGGCCGCCGCACGTGGGTCTACGGCCGCGGCGGGCAGCCGTGCTTGCGCTGCGGCACGCGCATTCAGGACGCGATGCTCGGCATGGAGGACGGCATGCTCCGGCAGGTGCAGTGGTGCCCGCGCTGCCAGCCCGCCCCTCCCGCGAACGTCGAACTTCCCTGAACTGGGGGTTTCGTCGCTCGAACTCCGGAGTTCAGGGAAGCTCGACGCGATCGGGAGTGGCCGCGTGCACCCGCACCCACTCGTGCATCACGATCGCCGCCGCCGCGGCCGCGTTGATCGAGCGCGTCGACCCGAACTGGCGGATCTGCACGTGCGCATCCGCGGCCGCCATCGCCGCCTCCGTGAGGCCGGGCCCCTCCTGCCCGAACAGCAGCACGCAGCGCTCGGGCAGCGGCGCCGCGTCGACCGGCACCGACCCCTCGGTGTTGTCGACGGCCACGATCGTGAGGCCGGCGTCGCTCGCCCACGCCGCGAACGCATCCGTCGTCTCGTGGTGCTCGATGCGTTGATAGCGGTCGGTCACCATCGCGCCGCGCCGGTTCCAGCGCCGCTTGCCGATGATGTGGACGGCGGACGCGGTGAACGCGTTGGCGGTGCGCACGATCGAGCCGATGTTGAGGTCGTGCTGCCAGTTCTCGATCGCGACGTGGAAGCCGTGACGGCGAGTGTCGAGGTCGGCGACGATCGCCTCGAGCCGCCAGTAGCGGTAGCGGTCGACGACGTTGCGGCGGTCGCCGTGCTCGAGCAGCTCGGGGTCGAGGCGCTCGTCGTCGGGCCACTCGCCGGCCCACGGTCCGACGCCGACCTCGAGCTGGGGTTCGTCGGCGGGCTGCACCGACCCAGGCTAGGCGCTCAGAGGATGAGGAACGGACCCGTCACGGGCGACGGCTCGCCCTTGCGCCTCGGCGAGCGTCCGGGTCGAGGCGCACCCGGCTTGGCGCTCAAGCTCCGCCCGCCGACCGCGATCGCCCAGCCGCTCGAGAGCGCGACGGCCCACCACGGCGGGCCGGGGATCTCGGGCATGGCGGCGGCTTCGGCTATGGCCTCGGGGGTCGGGATGCGCTCCCCCACGACGACGATGCGGTGGCTGTTGATGCCGAGCGGCGTGCAGGTGACGAGGCTCACGAGGTCGCGGCCCGACTCGGGCAGCAGCAGCTCGGTGTCGCCGGGCTCGACGACCTGCACGTCACGCACCTCGTAGGTCAGCACCTCGCCGTAGACGTCGAGCTCGAACGTCTCGCCGACCGCGACCCGGTCGAGGTCGCTGAAGAGCACCGACTCGGGCAGGCCGCGGTGGCCGGTCAGCACGCTGTGCGTGCCGGGCCCGCCGACCGGGAGCGCGGAGCCGAGCAGGTGGCCGACGCCCTTCCGCAGCGTCTCCTCGTCGGTGCCGTGGTAGATCGGCAGGTCGACGTCGATGGAGGGGATGCGGATGCGTGCCATCACCTCGGCGGGACCGAGGTCCAGCTGCTCCTCGTAGGCCGCGACGATCGCGCGCTGGTCGCTGAGCGGCGTGCGGCCGTAGGGGTCGATCAGCGCGCCGCCCGTGAGCGTCTGGTTGTAGGCGCGAGCCGCGGCGAGCTCCTGCTCGCGCCCCTCGGGGCCCAGCTGCTCCATGACCTCGGCGTAGGCGCCGACGCGATGGGACTGCTCGAGCTGCGAGAACCAGCTCGCGATCGTCGGGTAGAGCAGGATCGCGACGCCCGCCATCACCATGAGCGCCGCGACGAGCGACGTCGCGCTCGCCTTGCGCCGGCGGCGCCGCGGCGCGGCGGCGGCGGGGGCCGGCGCGGGCGCTGCTGCGATGGCGGTCATGCTGCTCCTCTTGGAAAGGGTCGAGCCCCCGCAGCGGCGGCTGGGGTCGCTGCTGCGGGGGCTCGGTCTGGATCAGGCCTGGTTCTGGGCCTGGGTCTTGCGACGGCGGAGCAGCACGAAGCCGAGTCCGCCGAGGATGAGGCCGGCGCCGCCGATCATGAAGGCAGCCTGGCCGCTGCCACCGGTGACCGGGAGGGCATAGGCGGCGATCTGGTCGTTCGAGAAGTAGACGAAGTTCTGCACACCGTCGACGGGCTGGCCGTAGCTGATCGGCACAGCTTGAGCCGATGCCGCGCGCTCGTAGCCGACCGGCGCCTCCGTCTCGACGAGGTAGTACGTCGTGCCCGCCTCGCCGGTGATGACCCCCTCGAACGTGATCTCACCGTTGGTGCCCGCGGTTCCGACCGCGACGACCGTCGCCGGGTCTGCCGCGACCGGGGCTCCGTCGTTGACGGATCGCAGCTCGAAGCGAGCGCCGTCGAGGCGTGCCGAGCGATCGGTGCCAGCGTGCTTGATGACGCGCAGCGTGCCCCAGTAGGTGCTGTCCGTCGACGAGGCGACCCGGTAGCCGTTGACGAACGCAGTCGCGGTGTTCGAGATCGCACCGTCACCGACGGCGACGACTCGGGTCGCGTAGGAGATGCGGAGCGTGTCGCCGTCGGCGTCGTTGGCCAGTGCGTCGGCGAGCGTGAGGGTGACGGCGCGGGTCGTCGTGTCGTAGTCGACCGTGTAGTCCGTGCCATACGTGAGCGGCATGGCGCTGTCGAGCTCGGCCAGCGCGCCGAGGCGCACCTCGGCCGCCGGAGTCGGCACGTACTCGAGGCGCGGGTCGAGCGTGTCAACGATGGTGTACGACGTGATCTGGCCGGCCACGGGCGTGTAGGGCACGAAGCTGTCGATCTGCCAGTTGATGACATCTCCGAGCACAGCTGCATCACCTTCGACGACCCGCTTCTGGATGTCACCGGTGGAGTTCTTCGGGTAGATGTGCACGTCGTACACCCACTTGTCCGCGACCGGAAGCGGCAGCGTGACGAGGAACGGCTGCGCGGGGATCGCGATGCCGTTGTCGCCGAGGTCGGTCTCGGTCACGAGGTAGAGCCCGTCGGGGAGGTTGCTGAACGTCACGACTCCGTTGACCGTGTCATCGGCCCGCGAGTCGACGGGGGAGGCGGAGGTGTCGATGGCCGTCTGCGCCTCGTCCACCGTCATGGCATCGGCAGCCTCCCATCCTGCGTTCGTCGTCAGCTCGACGCCGGGGACGCGGGTGACCGTGAACTCCACCCCGCTGAGCGGCCGCAGGTTGAGCGCATCGATGTCCGCCTGCTCGATCTCTCGACCGTCGTTCGGCAGAGGCGCCGCGTTCTCGGGCTGAGCGAACTTGTGGATGGTGAGCGAGCGCGGCTCGTCAGTGGGCGGCTGGATGTTGCCGGGGGCGGCGGACGCGGGGAACGCTCCGCCGAGGATGGTCACGGTCGCGATCGCGGCCGCTCCGAAGCCGGCGGCGATGCGCGCCGTCAGGCCCTTCTTGGTGGATGCCATGGCGGCAGTTCCTTTCTGGATACGTGCTAGGAGCAATTCGATGGACGGGGTCTTGATGGGACTCTCGAGGGGCCGGTGCGCTTGCTGCGCCGCACGGCGCGAGCGGAAGGCGACGAACGCGAGGGCCAGCAGCAGCAGTGCGCCACCGCCCATCACGTAGGTGTTGGCGCCGATGCCGCCGGTGAGCGGGAGCGCGAGTGCGGGCACCGGAGCGTTGACGAAGCGGTACACGTGGTGCTCGCCAGCGGGGATCTGGACGGTGGGGTTCGTCACGGTCGCCCAGGTGTCCGGACCCGTCTGCCGCTCGAGGCGCAGCCCGAGCGACGCGTAGTCGCTCCGCTCGGTGAGCGTGTAGCTGTGACCGGGGCGCACATCGAAGCGGTTCGCGTCCGCGCCGCTCGCGATCTCGGTCTCGCTGCCGCGCGTCGAGGTCGCGGCTAGCCCCGCGAGGCTCGCGGGCGTCGCGGTGAGGGTGAACATGTCAGCGCGCAGCGTGCCGCCGGCGGTCGGATCGATGTGCTTGAGCAGCGTGAGGCGAGCGGTCGAGTTCGTGACGGTGCAGGTGACCTGCGTGCCCTTGACGAGCGAGACGCCGGATGTGGTCACGGGCACGATCGCGCCGCTCTGATCGCGGCACGCCCAGCTGCCGACCTGCGCGTAGGAGGCGGGTCCGCCGCTGTGGCTGAGCGCATACGCGACGCTCGGAGTGACGCGGGCGGTGGCCGAGGCAGTGCCGGTCGCGCCAGCGGGGCCGGGAAGGGCGCTCTGGGGACCCGTGCCGCGCAGCTGCCACTGCGAGGCGAGCCCGGCATCGCCGAAGCCGATGGTGTTGGCGAGCGTCAGCGTGGTCGGCAGCTCGCGATTGACGTACGTGCACTCGACGGTCGAGCCGGCAGCGATGCCGGAAACTGTCGTCGGTCCGCCTCCCTGGAGCGGGAGCTCTTGCACTGAGCCTGCGATGCTCTCGATCCGGCACGCTCCCTCGATGAACTCGAAGCCTTGCTGCTGCGTCTCCGAGACCGCGACCGTGGCGACAGCTGAGGTCGAGCCGTACCGGAGGGACCAGCGCGCGACACCATCGGAATCGGTCAACTGGGTCTCGGCAGACGGTGTGGAGGTGACCGTGCCACCACTGGCAATCGTTCGCGCTGTCACGGCCCAGTTCGAGGCAGGTGCCCGCGAGCCGTCGACGGACGACTCCACGAGCTTCTGCACGGAGACCGCGGTCACAAGCGGCGAGTTCCGGAACGTGCAGACCACGTCCGCGCCGCTGCGTGCTGGCATGGTCACGACACCGGATCGCGAAGAACCGGACGCGATCGTGATCCCGCGGTCGTCGACGCACGCGTAGCTCGAGGCATAGCTGCCCGCATTGGCGCTGATGCTCTCCTGAATGGAGTAGGTCTGCCCAGCGAGCGCCGTGAGCGGACCGAGCTGAGTCGCCTGGAGGCCGATGGCGGAGCCCGATGTCGTCGCTGCACCGATGACCGATGAGCCACGGAGCATCGACAGCGTGAACTGGTCGCTGCTCGCGACCCGTCCCACGACATGCTTGCGCACCGTGAGGGTGGCGGGGGAAGCACAGCTCGCGAGGTCTGAGCTGCCGACGAGTGCGGTGGTGACCGAACCGGTCCGGAGACTCGAAGTCGACGGGTCGTAGAGACGCACGGTGGTGCCGTTGCCGATGAACACGGTCCCGTCATCAGCGAAGGCGATGCCATTGACCCCAGAGACTCCACTGAACGAGGGCGACGCGGTCGCGACCATCGCACCGCCCGCAGCGAGAGCCGAAGCGGAGACCGTGTAGATGCGGGTACCGGAGCTCGTGTTCTGAGCGATGAACAGGTCGCCATTGAGGTTGAACGCGATGTCGCCGTTGCTTGAGTCGCTTGAGGTGACCGCGACCCAACCGCGCTCCTGCGTCGTGCGAGTCGAGTGGTCGTACGAATGGAGCTCGAAGCGCGTCGTCCCGGAGACCGTGCGGAAGCCGCCGAAGTAGAAGCGTCCGTCCGCGAGGCTGACTGCGCCGGTAACAACGTTGACGTTGGCTGCGGTGAGCGCCACGGGGAAGCGCTCCCACCCACGAGCGACCGAGTAGCGGTGGAACGCCTGAGCCCCGTTCGCCGAACCGCTGGGCCGTTCTGCGGCGAACATCACGGTTCCCCCCAGCCCGATGCCCAAGCCGTTGACCTGCGCGTTGCTCGGGACCCCGACGAACTGACCGAACGTCGTCGGGGCAACGCCGTCGCGCGACACACGGAGCACGGCACCTGATGCCGTGGTGGCGTAGAAGGCGCCGCCGATGCACGCCGCTGGCTGGTTGACGCCGAGCTCGAACGTCCCCAAATTGTGGACATTGCCGCTGCGGTCAGCCTGCGTCGACGTGCGCCATGCCGTGTCTGTCCACTCGTAGCCGCTGGGAGCGTTTAGCGGTCGGATCCGGTACTGATACTGCGTGCTCGAAGTGTTGGTCTGGATGCGATGACCCGAGCCGACGTGTGTGATTTGGAACTCTCCGGCGTCCGGGTCCAGATCGCTCGTCGGCGTGCACGCGCCAGCGTTGCAGTCCGAGACGATCACCGTGTTGCCCCAGGCCGACCAGCTCAGCCAGCCGAAGAACCACCGGCTTCGTTGCTGCCACTCGATCTCGAACGTGGCTCCCGCCGCAGAGGGCGCCACGTCCCAAGACAGGTAGGGCACCTCGACACCAGGCTCGGGAGCGCCGATCGCCATCGGTGCCACCGCTCCCGTCGTGGTTGCCTCACTGCGACCCTGGGGCTGAGCAGGGATCGCGGCGGCAACCGGTCCGGGGCTCGGCACCGGTGCTGCACTCGTTGCCGTCGCGGGCGGCGCCGGCACCGCGCTCGGCGCCGCGGAAGACGTGGGCACCGGTACCGCGCCGGGAGCCGCGGGCGCCTCCGTTGCCGCAGGGGTGACGGCCGGCTCGGGCGTCGCCGTCGGCTCCGGCGACGGCACCGGCTGAGGAGCGGCGCTCGTCGCCGAAGCCGAGGCTGCGGACGGGGCGAGGGGCGTCAGCGGCAGCACCACCGCGGTCGCGAGCACGATGGCAGTGGCGACGGCTCGGAACGAGCGTCGGGCTGCGAAAGTGCGCGTGCGCATGCGGATTCTGCTCCTCGTGACGGAGTTGGAATGAAGGGGTGACCGGGAGCACGGCCAGCTCTCGCTGGGCGGCACGGTGCCCTCCGGTGGGATGCCTTCAACGTATTGAGTCGAACTCAAGTAACCGGTTCCAAAGGCGCAGGGGCGGCTGAGTTTCGCTTGACGAAACCTCAGCATCGTCCAAAGTCGTTTTAAATTCGAAGGATCAGACATCGCAACAGTTGTGCCCGTACGCTGTTTCCATGCGCACCAGGGCAGACATCGAGTGCTGGCTCACCGACATGGACGGTGTCCTGGTGAAGGAGGAGCACCCGCTCCCGGGCGCGCAAGAGCTGCTCGACCAGTGGCAGTCGCAAGGAGTCGAGTTCCTCGTGCTCACGAACAACTCGATCTTCACGCCCCGTGACCTCTCAGCGCGCCTGCGCGCATCCGGCCTCGTCGTGCCCGAGGAGCGCATCTGGACGAGCGCGCTCGCGACCGCCGATTTCTTGCACGACCAGATGCCAGGTGGATCGGCCTACGTGATCGGCGAGGCGGGCCTCATCACCGCGCTGCACGACGCGGGCTTCACGATGACCGACACCGACCCCGACTTCGTCGTCGTGGGCGAGACCCGCTCCTACTCGTTCGAGGCGATCACGAAGGCGATCCGGCTCATCGCCGACGGCGCCCGCTTCATCTCGACGAACCCCGACGCGACCGGCCCGAGCGAGGCCGGCATCCTGCCCGCGACCGGCGCGATCAACGCGCTCATCACGAAGGCGACCGGCCGCGTGCCCTACATCGTCGGCAAGCCCAACCCGATGATGTTCCGATCCGCGCTCAACAAGATCGGCGCGCACTCCGAGGTCACCGGCATGATCGGCGACCGCATGGACACCGACATCGTCGCCGGCATGGAGGCGGGCCTCCACACCGTGCTCGTCATGACCGGCATCTCGAACGCCGCGCTCGTCGAGACCTACCCGTTCCGGCCCGACGAGATGCTCGCGGGCGTGCACGAGCTCGTCGAGCGCACCCCGGTCGAGTCGGAGCTCGACGAGCCGCACGCCGACGTCTGAGACGACGGATGCCGTGAGGCCGTCGGGCGGTCAGGCCTCCGAGAGCAGGCGCACGACGTTGGCCGCGAAGAACCCTCCGCCGACCGCGACGGCGACGGCGGCCGGCGCGACGAGCTGGTCGAGCGGCCGGTGCGGCACCTCGCGCGCGTCGAGGCCGTCGAGCCGGATCCAGCCGAACAGCGCCGCCCTCCCCCGCCGCACGACCATGCCCGCGAGGGCGAGCGCCGCGACAGCGGCCGCCGCCGAGACGAGCAGCCACGCCCAGGCGATGCTCGCGCCCGGCACGGCCTGGAACGGCGCGAGCGCGAGCGCGCCGAGCATGACCGGCAGCACCCACCACGTGGCGGGCGGACCGAAGCCGCGCGCGACGCCGATCGAGAGCAGCGCCGCGACGCCGAGCACGACGAAACCCATGAGCAGCCCGCCCCAGCCCGCCACCTGACACACCGTCGCCGAGTGGATGCCGCACGCGCCGTCGTCGAAGGAGATGAGGAGGCCGCCGGCCTTCGCCGCGGCAGCCTCGCCGTAGCCGACGGCCGCCCACGACGTCAGCAGCCCGAGCCAGCCGGTGCCCGGCTCGCCGGCGACGATGCGCGGCGGCGGCTTGAGGAGGCGGTCGGCGAGGCTCACGCCTCCACGCTACGCCGCGCGCCCGGAGCCGCGAGCGCCCGGTCGTCGGCGCGCGAGAGCAGGCGGTCGAGCTCGCGCGCCGCCGCGCGGCCGGCACGGTTCGCGCCGACCGTCGACTGACTCGGGCCGAAGCCGATCAGGTGCACGCGCGGCTCGCCGACGACGCGGGTGCCGCGCACCGGCACGGCGCCGAGCTCGTTCCGCAGGCCCAGCGGCTCGAGGTGCGCGAGCTCGGCCTTGAAGCCGGTTGCCCAGAGGATGGCGTCGACCGTCGTGAGCGTGCCATCGGCCTCGCGCACGCCGTGCGGCTCGATGCGTGAGAACATCGGCCGCCGCTCGAGCGCGCCGCGCGCCTTGGCCGCTCGCGCGTACGGCGTCCAGATGAGCCCGGTGTAGGAGACGACGCTCCCGGTCGGCCTGCCCGCCTCGGCGTCGGCCGTCACCTGCTCGATGACCTTGCGGCCGGTGATCTCGGGCACGAAGCCGCCCTCGAGGAAGACCGGCTCGCGGCGCGTGTACCAGCGGGTGTCGGCGACCCGCGAGAGCTCGTCGAGCAGCTGCACGGCAGAGATGCCGCCTCCCACCACCGCGACCCGCTGCCCGGCGAACTCGTCAGCCGAGGCGTAGTCGCGCGTGTGCAGCTGCCGGCCGCGGAACGTCTCCGCCCCCGGGTAGTGCGGCAGCACCGGATTGTTCCAGGTGCCGGTCGCGTTGATGACGGCCCGGGCGCGCCAGCGGCCCGCGCTCGAGTCGAGCAGCAGCTCGCCATCGGGATCGTCATCGGCGCGCTCGACCCGTCGCGCCGTGACAGGCCGCAGGATCGGGAGCGCCATCTCGCGCTCGAAGGCGGCGAAGTAGCGCGGCACCGCGGAGCGACTCGGCTCGTCCGGGTCGATCGGCGGCTGCGGGAAGCCCGGCAGGTCGAAGATGCCGTTCACCGTCGCCATCCGCAGCGACTCCCACCGGTGCTGCCACGCGCCGCCGGGTGCCGCATCCGCGTCGAGCATGACGAAGGTGCGCCTGGCCCCCGGCTCGTCGAGCGCGCTCGCGAAGCCGCGCTGCTGCAGGTGGTAGCCGGCCGAGAGCCCGGCCTGGCCCGCGCCGATGACCACGACGGCCGCTCGCCGCTCCCCCTGCTCCCGCACCGCCACCCCCTCGCCCGCTCGTCCGAACCGCAACGACTGATGCAACGGCTGCGTCGGCTTGACGATTCCGCGAGCACACGCCCGGCGGCGCGCTCCCGGCTCGAGCCAGCGGTGCGGGCCGCACCGAGCTCCTGCGCTCAGCTCAGTCGCGGCGGGCTCCAGCCGTGCCGTCATCGTCGGGGTCGTCCGTCGGCTCGTGCCCGACGAATGCGTCGCCGCAGCGCAGCCTCGGCTCGAGCAGCGGCGGCGCACCGCCGCCGATCGCGACCCAGCGCTCCTCGATCGTGACCGTGCCGTCGGCGATGGGCTCTCCGAGCGCCGCCGCGAGATCCGGTCTTCCCATGCGGCTCGCGAAGCTCGCGAGCGCCGCCTCGTCGAAGTCGCGGTGCACGCCGCGCGCGATGACCCACAGCGGCGCGCGCGGGTTCCTCGGCACGAGGCGCTGCAGCGTGGCGTCGCTCGTCGTCATGAACAGCGCCTCGAGGAAGGCGGTGGAGACGAGCGACGAGACCGCACCGGCGTGGAGCACCTTCCGGTCGCCCTCGCGGAGGATGCGGATCTCGAACTCGGTCGTCACAGGCGCCTGGCGGCGTGCGCCTCGCAGCCTCGCACGGTCCGCGCGCGTCGAGATCGCGGCGGACAGGTGCGTCGTGAGGCTGTCGGTCTCCTTCGTGCGCTGCACGGCTGCTCCTCGCAAGCGTGGTCGGGTCGTGGATCGATGGGTGACGGTGTCGTCGTTAGCCGTCGGTTTACAACGTAAACCACAGTAGCGTTGGGCGCGAGCGCGGGCCACCGCACCGAGAGGGAAGACGGATGACGAAGCGATCGACCAGCAAGCCGGCGTCCGCCGCGCCCACCCGGCGGCTGAGCCAAGAGCTGGTCATCGACGCCGCCCTCGCGCACATCGACCGATCCGGGCCCCACGGCCTCACCATGCGATCGCTAGCGCAAGACCTCGGCGTGGAGGCCATGGCGCTGTATCGCTACGTGCACGGCAAGGAGGACCTGCTCGAGGGCGTCGTGAACCGGCTCATGGGCGACCTGACGGCAGAGCTCGACGAGGAGCTCGCCGAGCACTGGCAGGGCTTCCTCCAGATGTTCGCGCATCGGGTGCGGCGCATCGCGATCGAGCACCCGAAGGCCTTCCCGCTCGTCGCGACCCGGCACCCGGCGGCACCGTGGCTGCGCCCGCCGCTGCGCAGCGTCGAGGTCGTCGAGACCCTGCTCAGCACCCTCGTGCAGCAGGGCTTCAGCGATCAGCAGGCCGTCACGACCTACCGCCTCTTCAGCAGCTTCCTGCTCGGGCAGCTGCTGCTCGAGTCGTCGGTGCGGGGAGCCGACACCGGTCCGGTCGAGGAGCCGCTCGACGAGGGCGACGCGACCATCCCGCACGCTGACGGCGAGCTCATGCTCGACGACGCGCCGGAGGTCCTTCGTCTGCGGCCCCTGCTGAGCGAGGACCGCAGCGACGAGGAGTTCGAGATCTCGCTCGAAGCGCTGCTCGACCGCCTGGACAGCGAGCTCTCGCAGTAGCGGCCGCGACGCCCGTGAGCCCCGCCGCGCCCGCGACTCAGAACGAGAAGAGCACGACCTGCAGGGCCGACGCGATCAGCGACGCGAGCGCCGAGATCGCGATGCCGAGCGCGATGCCAGCGAGCACGCGCGCCGGCTCGCGGCGGAGGATCGAGACGATCGCGAGCGCCGCGGCGATGGCGCCGAGCACCGCGCTGAGCGCGCCGACGCCGCCGCTCAGCAGGCCGATGCCCGAGGGGTCGAGCCCCGCGCGGATGGCGCCGCTCAGCACGAGCACCATGAGCGGCCCGGTGAGCACCTCGAGGCCGGCGACGACGAGCGCCAGGATCGCGAACGTTCGGCCGCCGCCGCGGCGCGCGGGCGGCGCGTACTGCTGCGGCGGCCGCCCGGCCGTCGCGTGCGGTGGGTGCTGCGGTGCGGCATCGCTCATGCGCACACCGTAGGCCATCCCGCCCGACGTGCCCTCGCGCATCCGCCGTATCGTTGTCGGCATGATCCCGAGCGACTGGATGCCCCACCGACGGCCCGACGGCGAGACCGTCGGCTACCTGCGGATGGTCGGCGACGACTTCCAGCCGATGGATCTGCTCGGCCGTCCGCTCGCCGAGGCGAGCGACTGGCTC
Source organism: Agrococcus sp. TF02-05 (assembly GCF_017565345.1). NCBI lineage: Bacteria > Bacillati > Actinomycetota > Actinomycetes > Micrococcales > Microbacteriaceae > Agrococcus > Agrococcus sp. TF02-05. Next base: position 50,958 of record NZ_JAGEKO010000006.1, read on the forward strand.
GCCGCCGAGGAGGCGCTCGACGACCACTCGATCGCGTGGCTGATGGATGCGTTCCTGCTGTCGCTCGACGACGGTGACGTGCGCGTGCGGGTGACGGAGGTGACGCCCGAGCGGGTGCGCGTCAAGCGCGACGACCTCGGCGCGGTCGGCGGCGACGCCCGCTTCTGGGAGCTGCCGGTGCCCGAGACCGGCCGGCTGCGGCCGGCACCGCCGCTCACCGAGTGGCCGGGGATGGGCGGGGCCTAGGCCGGCCCGAGGAGCCAGGCGATCAGCAGCATCACCGGCAGCGAGCCGAAGGTCGTCAGCAGCACGATGTCGCGGGTGATGAGCGTCGCGCGGTCGTAGCGCAGCGCGTACTGGTACATGTTCTGCGCGCTCGGCAGCGCCGCCATCACCGTGCACGCATAGACGAGCTGCTCGTCGAGGCCGAAGGCGAAGCGCGCGAGCGCGAACGCCACGACCGGCATGATGAGCGACTTGAGCAGCACCGCGAGCGCGACCTCCTTGCGGCCCGAGCCCGGCTGCAGCGGCCGCTCGCCGCGCAGCGAGATGCCGAACGCGAGCAGCATGAGCGGCACCGCCGCTCCGCCGAGGATCTCGAGCGGCGCGAGCACCGGATCGGGCAGCTCGATCTCGAGCGCCGACACGAGCGCCCCGAGCGCCGAGGCGATGAGCATGGGGTTGCGGAGCGGCTGCGTCAGGATCCGGCCGACGGATGCGCGCCCTGCGCTCAGGATGTCGAGCGTCGCGAGCAGGGCGGGGGCGAGCAGCAGCAGCTGGAGCAGCAGCATCGGGCCGACGAAGCTCGCGTCGCCGATGACGTAGATCGCCACGGGCAGGCCGATGTTGTTGATGTTCGAGTAGCCGGTCGCGGTCGCGGCGAGCGCGATGCGGCTCGGGTCGCGGGTGAACCAGATGCGCGCGACGACGGCGTAGATGAGTGCGACCGCGATGAACGCGACGAGGGCGACCGCGAGCACGCTCGAGAAGAGCAGGCCCACGTCGGCTTCGCTCAGCACCGTGAACAGCAGCGCGGGGCTCGCCGCGAAGAAGCTCGTGCGGTTGAGGACGAGCCGCCCCTCCTGGTCGACGATCCGGAAGCGCGCGAGCAGCCAGCCGACTAGGATGACGAAGCCGATGATGCCGAAGCCGATCAGCACTCCGCCCACGTGACCTTCTTCCCGCCGCTGTCAGACAAGCAAGTCTGGCACGAGCGGCGGTCGCTCCCCGCTCCAGCCCGCTACTGCGGCTCGAGCCCCAGGTCGCCGAGCGCGATCGCCGCGCGGTACTCGACGCCCGCCGCCTCGATCGCCGCTTGCGCGCCCGTCGCGCGGTCGACGATCACGGCGACGGCGACGACCTCTGCGCCGACCTTCCGCAGCGCCTCGATCGCCTTGAGCGGGCTGCCGCCGGTCGTCGACGTGTCCTCCACGACGACGACGCGCTTGCCGGCGAGATCCGGTCCCTCGATCTGGCGGCCGCGGCCGTGGTCCTTCGGCTCCTTGCGCACGACGAACGCATCCACCTCGAGCCCGCGCACGAGCCCCCGGTGCAGCACGGCGTTCGCGAGCGGGTCGGCGCCCATCGTGAGGCCGCCCACCGCCGCGACGTCGGGGATGTCGGCGATGAGGTCGAGCAGCACGTCGCCGATGAGCGGCGCGGCGCGGTGGTCGAGCGAGAGCTTGCGCAGGTCGATGTAGTAGCTCGCGCGCTTGCCGCTCGTGAGCACGAAGTCGCCGTGGAAGACGGCCTCGTCGCGGATGAGCTGGATGAGTCGGTCGCGCGCGGTCACGCCCACCAGGCTACTTCGCGGATGCGTCAGGACGCGTCGGTCGGCACGGGCACGCTGTCGGCGCGCGGCCGCATGCCCGTGCGCGGGTCGCGGCCCGCCCACGCGACGAGCTGCTCCGAGCGGGTCGCGCCCGCGGGCGGCTCGACCGGCGCGTCGAAGATGCCCGGCCGGCGCACGGCCGCCTCGTCGGCGCTGTCGCGGAACGCCTCCATCCACTCGAGCAGGTCGGCGGGGAACTCGAGGTTGCCCGCGAGACCGACGCGAGCGGATGCCCAGCGCACGTCCCACGCGTGGAGCGCCATGTCGAGCGTCGGCAGCGCGAGGTCTGCGAAGGTCTCCTCGACCGCGACGTGCGCGGCGGATCGCAGCTGCGCCGCGAGCTCCTCCCAGCGCTCGACGGCCTCGAAGTCGCCGCCCGGGCCCATGAGCTCGAGGTGCGCCCGCTCCCTCGCGTCGGCGGCGCGGCCCAGCAGCGCGGCGCCGCCGTGCTCGGCCTGCACGCCCGACACGTGGCGGATGACATCGGCGATCGACCAGTCGGTGCACGCCGACGGCAGGCCGAGCCGATCGGCCCCGGCTCGCGCCTCGGCGGAGAAGAGATCGAGCGCCTGGAGATAGCGTTCGCGCGCGTTTCCCATGCATCCAGTGTGCACCAGGGGTACACGCGCGCCCGCACCCCACGCATCCGCCGCCCATCTAGGCTCGGAGCATGCGCATCGCCACCTGGAACGTGAACTCCGTGCGCGCTCGCACGGCCCGCATCGTCGACTGGCTCGAGCGCAGCGACGTCGACGTGCTCGCGATGCAGGAGATCAAGTGCAAGACGGAGCAGTTCCCCTATGCGGCGTTCGAGGCCGCGGGGTATGAGGTGCAGGCGCACGGGCACAGCCAGTGGAACGGCGTCGCGATCGCGTCGCGGCTGCCGATGACCGAGGTCGAGCGCGACTTCCCGGGCCAGCCCGGCTACGCCAACACCGGCGACCCGGTGGTCGAGGCGCGCGCGATGGCCGCGACGGTCGAGGGCGTGCGGCTCTGGAGCCTCTACGTGCCCAACGGCCGCGAGCTCACCCACGCGCACTACGGCTACAAGCTCGAGTGGCTGCGGGTGCTCACGGGGCTGCTCGACGAGTGGCGCGGGCAGCCGCTCGCGCTCATGGGCGACTTCAACATCGCGCCGCTCGACACCGACGTGTGGGACATCGGCGCCTTCGACGGCTCGACGCACGTGTCGGTGCCCGAGCGGGAGGCGTTCGGCGCGCTGCTCGAGGCCGGGCTCGTCGACGTCGTGCGCGACCGCGCCCGCGGCTACACCTACTGGGACTACAAGGCGGGGCGCTGGAACAAGGACGAGGGGATGCGCATCGACTTCGTGCTCGGCAGCCCCGAGCTCGCCGACCTCGTCACGCGCGCGGCGATCCACCGCGACGAGCGCGCGGGCGACGCGCCGAGCGACCACGTGCCGGTCGTGGTCGACCTCGACCTCGAGACCGAGCTCGACGACGACCGCCCGATGATCTTCTGATGGCGGATGCGTCGGGTCGCGCCGCGCGCGAGGCGGTGCGGTCGTGAGCACGGAGTGGGACGACGAGGAGCTCGAGCCGCAGCGCGAGTGGACGCCGGCCGACCGCTGGCGGCTCGCGACGTGGGTGCTCGTGTTCGCGAACATCCTCGGCGTGCTGCTGCTCGCGCCGATCGGCGACGGCTCGCTCGTGCAGGCCGCGCAGGCGTCGGGCGCCGATGAGGGACCGGCGCGGCTCACCTTCTGGGTGGCGCTGCTCGCGTGCACGCTCGTCGGCAACGGCATCGGCGCCGCGGCCGCCGCGACGAAGCAGCGGTGGGCGATCCTCGCGCCGATCGCCGCGGCGGTCGGCAGCTGGACCGGCTTCCTCGTGGCGAGCTCGCTCGTCTGAGCTCGGGGCTCGGCGGCTCAGCGCCGCTCGCCCCGCCGCCGCGCGAGGTGCCCGGCGCCCGCGACGAGCGCGGCGCAGCCCGGCAGGAGCCAGCCCGCGATCGCCGCGGCGACGGAGCGCACGTCGACGCCCTCGCCGAGGAGCCCGTGCGCGAGCGCGATCGTGAACGTCGTGGCAGCCACGAGCATCGCCGTGCCGATGAACCAGAACGCCGAGTCGCCGCGCCGCAGGAGCACGGCGCGCGCGACGATGAGCAGCACCCAGAGCGCGAGCGGGCCCGCTGAGGCGACCGCCCAGCCGGCGATCGTCGCGCCGAGTCCGCCGCCGTGCGGGAGGGGCACGCCGAGCAGCCGGCCGAGCCGCGCGGCGCCGAAGCGCTCGATGACCACGGCTGCGCCGAAGTGCAGCGCCACCACCGCGGCGAGCTGCCCGCCGATGCGATGCGGGGCGTGCTGCTGCGTGGGAGCCCCGTCCATGGCGACCTCCCGCTCCTGCTCGACTGCCGACCTCAAGCCTGGCGGAGGCTCGCGCGCGACGAGCCGGATTGCCGGCCTCCTGAGGCGATGCTCAGCGCCTCGCGCAAGAGCGTTGCGCGAGACCGCAGGCTCCGCCGTGCGGCGCCGAACGGGCAGGAAACGGCGGCCGAAACGCAAGATGCGTGCGCTGAGCCGCCCATACGCTGGAAACACGCACCACTGGTGCGCCCGACGGCCCGATCCGGCCGTGCCGCTGCCCCGCTCCGACCGCCAGGGAGGCTCCCATGACGATGACCCAGGCCACCGCCGCCGACCTCCGCCAGCACCCCGCCTGGCTCCGCATCAAGGCCGCAGCGACCGCGCTGCAGCCGCTCCAGTCGAAGAGCGGCGCCATCGACGACGCCGCGCACCACGAGAGCGCGCGCGCCCACGTCGCCGACCTGACCCAGGGCATCCGCGACATCGCCCCCGAGTTCCCGCACGACGCCGCCTACCTCGAGCAGGCCGTGCGCGACTTCGAGCGCTGGGCCGCCTCGGGCTTCGGCGAGCCCGACTTCTTCGACGCGCTCGTGCAGTTCCAGCCGCAGGAGCACCGCGTCGACGGGCTGCAGCACCTCGTCGTCTTCCCGATGTACACGCAGAACGGCTCGCCCGACCGCAAGGTCGAGGCCGTGCTCGTCGAGGTCATCTGGCCCGAGTTCATCGCCGACCTCGAGGCGGGCGACTACTCGAACAAGCTCTTCGTGCCGCTGCGCTTCATCGACTTCACCGCCGGCTACGACACGAACTCGGCCGTGCTCTTCCCCGAGACGGTCGCGATGCGCGAGATCCCGGCGTTCACGTGGGGCGCGATCTTCCAGGACCGCGAGGCGGCGCGCTTCCGCCGCGTCGTCGAGGCGGCGTGCGACGTCACGAAGCTCGAGCTGCCCGCCGACGCCGCCGAGATGCTCGCCGACCAGGGCCTCGCCGAGCGCACCTTCGTCATGTGGGACCTCATCCACGACCGCACCCACATGCGCGGCGACCTGCCCTTCGACCCGTTCATGATCAAGCAGCGCATGCCGTTCTTCCTCTACTCGCTCGAGGAGCTGCGCTGCGACCTCACCGCGTTCCGCGAGGCGGTCGCGATCGAGCGGCGCATCGCGGCCGACGAGCACGCGACGGATGCCGACCGCGACCTCGCGAAGCACGCGAAGCTCGTGCAGTACGCCGTCATCTTCGACCGCATCTTCCGCTTCGCGATCACCGGCTCGCGGGTGCGCAACTACGACGGGCTCGGCGGCCAGCTGCTGTTCGCGTGGCTGCACCAGCACCGCGTGCTGCACTGGACCGACACGCAGCTCGCGTTCGACTGGGACGAGGTGCCCGACGTCGTCAACAAGCTCGGCGAGGCGATCGAGCTGCTCTACTGGAAGTCGATCGACCGGCCCAAGGTCGCGCACTGGCTCGCCGCCTACGAGCTCGTCTCCTCCGTCGTCGAGCCGCACCCCGCATCCGCGTGGAAGGCCGGGGACCTGCCGCTCGACGGCACGCCACGCCAGCTCACCGACCTCGTGATGGACGACGAGTTCCCGCTCTCGATGTTCTACGAGGCCTTCGAGAAGAAGATGCGCGACGTCATCGCCTCGACGAAGGGCATCACCGCCGAGACGGTGTAGCCGACCCTCTTCCCTTGCGACGGGTGCGCTCGCAGCGACGGGGTGCTGGTCCGCCAGCACCCCGTCGGTCGTCCTGCACCCGTCGCAGGGCGGCGCGGCTCACTCCATGTGGAGCTTGTCCTGCACCTCGCCGGCGATCTTCTCCATCGTGTTCGGCTTCGGCGTCGTGCCGTACCAGCGCGCGTCGGGCTGCGTCGCCGGCGGCATCGGCACGCCGGGCTCGGGCTCGGCGCGGTAGGAGAACTCGCCGTGGCCGTCGGGCGTCGGGCCCTTCGCCCAGCTGCCCTCGCTCGCGGCCTCGCCGTCGCTGAAGTTGATGTACTCGTACGACACGTCGGTGTGCTCCTTCGACTGCGGGAAGTTCGACGGCACCGGCCAGCCCTCGAGGCCCTCCTCGCGCAGCTCGGCCGCTGCCGCCATCCACTGGTTCTGGTGCATCGTGTCGCGCGCGAGCAGGAACTTCAGCAGGTCCCGCACGCCGTGGTCGTCGGTCATGTGGTACAGCCGGGCGACCTGCACGCGGCCCTGCATCTCGGCGTTCGCGTTGGCCGTGAAGTCGGCGAGCAGGTTGCCGCTCGCGGTGATGTAGCTGCCCTGCCAGGGGTTGCCCATCGAATCGACCGGACGCGCTCCCGCGCCGGCGACGATGCCGTGCTGGATGTCGGTGCCGCCGACGACCGCGGCGACGGTCGGGTCGGACTGCACCGCGTCGTCGGTGATGCCGAGCGGCGCCTTCTCGAGCAGCTGCGCGATCATCACGGCGAGCATCTCGACGTGCCCCATCTCCTCGGCGGCGATGCCGAAGACGAGGTCTCGGTACTTGCCGGGCATGTGCATGTTCCAGGCCTGGAACGAGTACTGCATCGCGACCGAGATCTCGCCGTACTGCCCGCCCAGCACCTCCTGCAGCTTGCGCGCGTAGACCGCATCGGGCTTGTCCGGTGTGGCCTTGTGCTGCAGCTCCTGGCGGTGGAGATACATGTGGTTCCTCCCGAACGATCGAAGCCCGAGACCTGGTGACCTCGGGCGGAGCACCGACGCTACGGGCGGAGCGTCAGCACGCGGCCCGCGTGTCGCATCCGAGCCTCCTGGGAGTCGGGTGACAGAGGACGGGACCGAGCGCGGAATGCACCAGGCATCGTCTCGGTTGGCTCGAGGACACACACTTCTCGAGGAGGACGGCATGGCGAAGATCACGGTGCTCGGCGCGACGGGGTTCGCGGGCGGATGGATCGCGAAGGAGGCCGCGAGCCGCGGCCACGAGCTCACCCTCGTCTCCCGGTCGACGCCGAGCGAGGCACCCGAGGGCGCGCGCGTCATCCGCGGCTCGGTGCTCGACGGCGACGTGCTCGCGCAGGCGCTCGATGGCGCCGAGGTCGTCGTCGGCGCGCTTTCGCCGCGCGGCGACATGGAGGGCAAGGTGGCGGATGCGTATGCCGACGTCGCGACGCGCGTCGCGGAGACCGGTGCGCGGTTCCTCATAGTCGGCGGATTCGGCTCGCTGAAGGACGCCGACGGCGAGCGGATCGTGAACACCGACGCGTTCGCGCCCGAGTACAAGCCGGAGTCGCTCGAGCTCTTCTCGGCCTACGAGCGCGTCGCGGCGACGGACGGGGTCGACTGGACCTACGTCTCGCCCGCCGGCACGTTCGGCGGCTTCGTGCCCGACCAGACGCGCCGCGGCGAGTACCGCACGGGCGGCGAGGACGCGTTCTTCGACGCGGACGGCGGCTCGGTCATCTCCGGCCCCGACTTCGCGCTCGCGGTCGTCGACGAGATCGAGGCGGGCGCGCACCGCCGGGAGCACATCTCCTTCGCCTACTGAGCCCCCTCCCTCCGCTCGTCGAGTAGGCCCGCAGGGCCGTATCGAGACGAGATCTCGATGCGGCGGCTGCGCCGCCTACTCGATCCACGGGGAGGCATGGATCGAGCGAGTCAAGCGAACTTGACAGTCAAGCGAGCTTGACCGTACAGTCTCCTTGACACATCGACCCGCGCTCGACGCAAGGAGACCCCGTGAGCCAGCCCACCGCATCCGCCCCGAAGTCGAACATCGGCCGCGCGCGCTTCGGCGGCGGCACCGCCGCGCTCGTCATCGTGTCGCTCGCGATCGGCCTCGGCATCTCGAGCGGCCTCGGGGCGCTCTACGCCTGGCTGGGCGAGACCGGCGAGGAGTGGCTGCGCTTCGCCATCGTCGCGTTCGTGACGCTGCCGGTGAGCATCATGCTGCCGTGGGCGCTGCTCGTCGACCGCTCGTCGCTCAAGGGCGCGATCGACCGGCCCGAGGACTCCGTGGAGGCGCGCTGGTACTCGAAGGCGGCCGAGGGCACGATGCACGACGTGCTCATCACGGTCGGCATCGGCGCGGCGCTCTTCTCGTTCACGCAGCTGCAGGTCGACACGGGGATGCTGCTCATCGTCTTCGGGACGCTCGTCATGGCCGACTTCGGCGTGCGCTACCAGCTCGCCAAGCGAGCCGACGCCTGATGCGCAACGCGCTCCCCGAGCGCCGGGCCGAGCTCGGCTGGTCGCAGCAGCGGCTCGCCGACGAGCTCGGGGTCTCGCGCCAGACCGTCATCTCGATCGAGAAGGGCCGCTTCGACCCCTCGCTCCCGGTCGCGTTCCGGCTCGCCGCCGTCTTCGGCTGCACGATCGAGGATGTCTTCTCGCCGGACTGACCCGCGCGCCTATGCTGGCGCCGTGACCGCAGCACCGCCGCCCGAGGTCGCCGACGCATCGCCCGGCGTCGCCGATCCGGTGTGGAGCGGCGTGCTGCTCGCGCTGCCGCTGCTCGCCGCGTTCCCCGCGCTCGTGCTCATGGGCATCCTCTGGTTCGCCTCGCAGGGGCACGACGACTGGTGGACGATGCGCGGCTGGTCGGAGCTGCTGGTGTGGCAGCTGCCGATCGGCCTCTGGCTCGCGACGCTCGTCGCCGTCGTGGTGCTCGCCGTGCGGCGCCGGCGCGCGCTCCCCGCCGCCGCGATCGGCGTCGCCGCGATCATGGCCTCGATGGTCGTCGGCCTCGTGCTGCCGCTGCTGCTCGTCCGCTGACGCGCAGGCCGACTCGGCCCTGTCGGGATCACCGCGGGAGGGCTACCGTCGGGCCATGGGCCTCGCGAACCCGCTCCCGCCGTCGGAGCAGAAGCGCGAGGCGATCCGCGGCGTGCTGCCGGTGATGCTCGCGCCCGTCGTGCTCAACGCGCCGGGCTTCCTGCTGCGCGACGTCGGGCGGGTGACGACGACGAGCGCGTGCCCGGAGGCGGTCGCCGTCTGCCATCCCCGCTACGCCGAGCGAGTGCTCGCGGTGATCGACGTGCTCGCGGTCGCGGCCCCGCTCATCGCGCTCGTCACGATCGCTTCGACGCTCGCGCTCACCGCGCTCGCTCGCCGCTCGGTCATCGTCTCGCTCCTCGGCATGGCGCTCGCCGCGGCCGCGGTCACCGCGCACGTCGAGCTCGCGATCGTGAACGCCGAGCGGTAGCCGGGCAGACTGGGGCGCATGCGCATCCTCATCGCCGGCGCCACGAGCGCCCTCGGGCACGCCACCGCGACCGCTCTGCTCGAAGCGGGCCACCACGTCATCGCGGTCGGCTCGAACGCCGACCGGCTCGGACTCGTGGATGCGTCGGCGCACCTCGAGTGCGACCTCACCGACCTCGAGGCGGTGCGGTCGCTCGCCGCGGAGGTCGGCGAGCTCGACGGGCTCGTGCACCTCGTGGGCGGCTGGCGGGGCGGCGGCGGGCTCGCGGGCCAGTCCGACGAGGACTGGGCGTGGCTCGAGCGACGCGTCGTCGGCACGCTGCGCAACACCACGCGGGCGCTCGCGCCCGCGATCGGGCGCTCGGAGGCAGGCGTCATCGCGATCGTCTCGACGACGGGGCTCGAGCGGCCGACCGCCGGCAACGCCAACTACGTCGCGCTCAAGGCGGCGGCCGAGACGTGGCTCGCCGCCGTCGGGCACGAGCTGCGGAGCACGCCCGCGCGCACCGTCGTGAAGCGCGTCAAGGCGCTCGTCTCGCACGCCGATCGTGCGGCGCAGCCGGACCGCGACTTCGCCGGCTACACCGATGTCGCCGAGCTCGCGGCCGAGCTCGCTGCCGAGTTCGCGCCCGCCCGGGCCGCAAGCTGACGCCTGGCCCGCTCGACGAGTCGCTCGACCGGGCAGCTGCGCGGCCGACCGACGACGAGGGCTCGGCGACGCACGGAACCGGTTGAGCGTCGGGCGACGATGCGCGAGGCGCCGACCTGCGATGATCGCCGCATGGTCGGCCCGCTCGTGCGCACGCTGCGCCGCCTCCTCTCGCCCGTCTCGCGCACGCGCTGGTTCCGGCGCGTCGCCCCGAAGGCGCTCCCGGTCGCCGAGCGCATCCTCCGCCGCCTGACCGGCGGGCGGCTCATCGTCTCGGGCATCCTCGTGCCCTCGCTCGTGCTGCCTCGACCGGCGCGAAGAGCGGCGAGCCGCGCAGCGTCGAGCTCATGTACACGCCCGACGGCGCGGGCGGCGCGATCGTCGCCGGCACGAGCTTCGCGCGAGCGCAGCACCCTGCCTGGACGGCGAACCTCGCCGCGCATCCGGACGCCGAGGTCGTCGTGCGCGGCCGCGCCTACCGGGTGCGCGCCGACCGCATCCCCGAAGCCGACCGCGACGCCGCCTGGACGCGCATCGAGCGCCAGTGGCCCGGCTACCGCCAGTACGAGCGCGACTCCGGCCGCGAGGTGCGCCTCTTCCGCCTCACGACCGACGCCGAGCCGTCGCCCTTCGACGGCCGCCTCTGACCTCAGTCCTCCATGCGCGTCAGCAGGAACACCGGGATCAGCCGCTCGGTCTTCTCCTGGTAGCTCGCGTAGTCGGGCCAGGCCTCGACCGCCCGCGCCCACCACGCATCCCGCTCCTCGCCCGGCTCGAGCTCGCGCGCGAGGTAGTCGTGCTTCTCAGCGCCGTCCTGCAGCTCGACGTGCGGGTTGCGCTTGAGGTTCCAGTACCAGGTGGGATGCGTCGGGTGGCCTCCCTTGGACGCCACCACGAGGTACTCCCCCTCGTGCTCGACGCGCATGAGCGCGGTCTTGCGCAGCTTGCCGCTCTTGGCGCCGACGCTCGTGAGCACGATGATCGGCTTGCCGCGCAGCGTGTTGGCCTCGCGACCGCCCGTCGCCTCGAACGTCTCGGCCTGCTTGCGCGCCCACTCCGACTCGCTCGGCGCGTACTCCCCTTGCAGCGGCATGGTGCTCCTTGGTCAGCTCCGTGATCGTGACCAGCATGCCGTGCGCGTCCCGCGGGCGGCTGAGCGCCCCGCGGGCTACAGCCGCCCGACCCGGGTCACCCGCACGACCGCCCGGCCTTCCTCGGCCGAGGCCGCGAGGTCGATCGTCGCCCAGATGCGCCAGTCGTGGTCGCCGGCCGGGTCGGCGAGGATCTGCTGCGCCTCCCACACCTCCGGCCCCTCGTCGATGACGAGCATCCGCGAGCTCCGCGCATCCGCCCCCGTGCCGATCGAGCCGTGCTCGTCGTAGTAGGCGTCGAGCGCCTCGCCCCACGCATCCGCGTCGAAGCCCGACGACGCATCCAGCTCGCCCAGCTCCTCGTGCTTGTCGAGCGCCGCGAGCTGCACGCGCCGGAACAGCTCGTTGCGCACGAGCACCCGGAACGCGCGCGGGTTCGCCACGACCGAGGGCGGCGGCGGGGGCGCAACCGGCGCCTCGCCCGGCGCGGTGGGGTGCATGAGCTCCTCCCACTCGTCGAGCAGGCTCGAGTCGACCTGCCGCACGACCGCGCCGAGCCACTCGATGAGGTCGAGCAGCTCTTCGCCCTTGACCTCGTCGGGCACCGTCTGCCGGATCGCCCGGAACGCATCCGAGAGGTATCGCAGCACGAGCCCCTCCGAGCGCGAGAGCCCGTAGTGCTGCACGTAGTCGGCGAACGTCATCGCCCGCTCCCACATGTCGCGCACGACCGACTTCGGCGAGAGCTCGAAGTCGCGCACCCACGGCTGCGACTCGGCGAACATCGCGAGCGCCTCGGTGAGCAGCTCCTCGAGGGGCTTCGGGTGCGTGACGTCCTCGAGCAGCTCCATGCGCGCCTCGTACTCGATGCCCTCGGCCTTCATCGCGGCGACCGCCTCGCCGCGGGCGAGGAACTGCTGCTGCGAGAGGATCGGCCGCGGGTCGTCGAGCGTCGCCTCGATGACCGAGACGACGTCGAGCGGATGCGTCGGGCTGGCCTCATCGAGCAGATCGATCGCGGCGAGCGCGAACGGCGAGAGCGGCTGGTTGAGCGCGAAGTTCGGCTGCAGGTCGACGGTGAGGCGGATGCGCGGGGGCGCGTCGGCGTCTCGCGGATCGGGGTGCTGCTCGACGATGCCCGCGGTGCGGAGCGTGCGGTAGATCGCGAGCGCGCGCCGCTTGAGCTCGAGCTGCTTCGCGCGCGGCTCGTGCGACGACTCGATGAGCTCGCGCACCTCGGCGAACGCGTCGCCGCCACGGCCGATGATGTTGAGCAGCATCGAGTGGCTGATGCGCATCTGGGACTGCAGCGGCTCGGGCTCGGCCTCGATGAGCTTCTCGAACGAGGGCTTGCCCCACGAGACGAAGCCCTCGGGCGCCTTCTTGCGCACGAGCTTGCGGCGCTGCTTCGGGTCGTCGCCGGCCTTCGCGAGCATCTTGGCGTTCTCGGCCTCGTGCTCCGGCGCTTGCGCGACGACGGTGCCGGCGGTGTCGTAGCCCGCGCGGCCGGCGCGGCCCGCGATCTGGTGGAACTCGCGCGCGGTGAGGTGACGCATCCGGGAGCCGTCGAACTTCGTGAGCCCCGTGAGGAGCACCGTGCGGATGGGCACGTTGATGCCGACGCCGAGCGTGTCGGTGCCGCAGATGACGCGCAGCAGCCCCTGCTGCGCGAGCTGCTCGACGAGCCGGCGGTACTTCGGCAGCAGCCCCGCGTGGTGCACGCCGATGCCCTGGCGGACGAGCCGCGAGAGGGTCTGGCCGAAGCGGGTCGTGAAGCGGAAGTCGCCGATCGCGCGGGCGATCTCGTCGCGCTGCTCGCGCGTGGTGATCTTCGCCGAGGTGAGCGCCTGCGCGCGCTCGAGCGCGGCCGCCTGTGAGAAGTGGACGATGTAGACGGGCGAGCGCTGGGTCGAGAGCAGCTCCTCGATCGTCTCGTGCACGGGCGTCATCGCGTATTCGTAGGTGAGCGGCACGGGCCGTTCGACGCCCGTGACCTGCGCGGTCTCGCGGCCGGTGCGACGGCTGAGGTCGTCGGCGATGCGGGTGACGTCGCCGAGCGTCGCCGACATGAGGATGAACTGCGCTTGCGGGAGCGTCAGCAGCGGCACCTGCCACGCCCAGCCGCGCTGCGGGTCGGCGTAGAAGTGGAACTCGTCCATCACGACCTGGCCGACGTCGGTCTGCTCGCCGTTGCGCAGGGCGAGGTTCGCGAGGATCTCAGCGGTGCAGCAGATGATCGGGGCGTCGGCGTTCACCGACGAGTCGCCCGTGACCATGCCGACGTTCTCGGCGCCGAAGACGTCGACGAGCTGGAAGAACTTCTCGCTCACGAGCGCCTTGATCGGCGCGGTGTAGAAGGTGCGCGTGCCCTGCGCGAGGGCGGCGAAGTGCGCGCCGACGGCGACGAGCGACTTCCCCGTGCCGGTCGGCGTCGAGAGGATGACGTTCGAGCCGCTCACGACCTCGATGAGCGCCTCCTCCTGCGCCGGGTAGAGCGGCAGCCCGCGCTCGGCGGACCACTCGGCGAACGCGTCGAAGGCGGCGTCGGGGTCCCAGGGCGAGGGGGCGAGGTCGAGGAGGGGCATCCCGTCGAGTCTGTCGCACCGACCCCCGCGCCGCCCGCCCGCGAGCACTTTTCGACCGGATAGCCGGTGGGCCGAGGAGATATGTGACGCGCCCCACCTGCTATCCGGTTGAAGATCGCTCGAGTCGGCGGTCGGCGCGCTGCGCTCGGTAGACTGGCCTGTGCTCCCCCACCATTCGGCTCCCTCCGGCGCGCCCGCAGACGCCGTCGAGACGCTCTCCGCCGACGACGTCGCCACCACGCTCCGCGTGCTCGAGACGCTCCACCGCATGGACCGCGACGACCCCCACTACGTCGCCGTCCGGCAGGCCACCGCGAACATGTTCAAGGAGGTCAAGCTCGCGAGCCGCAAGGCGAAGCACGCGCGCATCCAGGCCGCCGACCGCGCCGTCGTGGCGAAGACCGCCACCGGCGCGCCCGACCGCATCGACGACGAGACGCGCGGCATCCCGCTCGAGACCCGCAGTGCATCCCCCACCGCCGGCACGCTCATCCGCGCGCGCGGCTGCTACATCTGCAAGCAGCAGTACACGGTCGTCGACGCGTTCTACCACCAGCTCTGCCCCGACTGCGCGGCGATGAGCCACGCGAAGCGCGACGCCCGCACCGACCTCACCGGCAAGCGCGCGCTACTCACGGGCGGCCGGGCGAAGATCGGCATGCACATCGCGCTGCGGCTGCTGCGCGACGGCGCCCACACGACGATCACGACGCGGTTCCCGAGGGATGCCGTGCGGCGGTTCTCGGCGATGCCCGACTCGGGCGAGTGGATCGACCGGCTGAAGGTCGTCGGCATCGACCTGCGCGATCCGGCGCAGGTCATCGGGCTCGCCGAGGAGGTCGCGGCCGCCGGTCCGCTCGACATCCTCATCAACAACGCCGCGCAGACGGTGCGCCGCTCGGCGGGCGCCTACGCGCCGCTCGTCGAGGCGGAGCTCGCGCCGCTGCCCGACGGCCCGCTCCCCGAGCTCGTGACGTTCGGGCACACGAACGACGCGCATCCGCTCGCCCTCGCCGCCTCGGTCGCGAGGCACCCGATCCTCGCGAGCGCCGCCGTGACCGCTGACGAGCTCACGCAGCAGGCGATGGCCGCGGGCTCGTCGTCGCTCGAGCGGCTCGCGGCCGGCACCGCGATCGACGCGGGCGGCCTGCTGCCCGACGAGGCGCACGTCAACTCGTGGACGCAGCACGTCGACCAGGTCGAGCCGCTCGAGATGCTCGAGGTGCAGCTCGCCAACATGACGGCGCCGTTCCTGCTCGTCTCGCGGCTGCGTGCATCGCTCGCCGCGTCGACCGCGCGCCGCACCTACATCGTCAACGTCTCGGCGATGGAGGGCGTCTTCGGCCGCGGCTACAAGGGCCCCGGCCACCCGCACACGAACATGGCGAAGGCCGCGCTCAACATGCTCACCCGCACGAGCGCGCGCGAGATGTTCGAGAGCGACGGCATCCTCATGACGGCGGTCGACACGGGCTGGATCACCGACGAGCGCCCGCACTTCACGAAGGTGCGGCTCGCCGAGGAAGGCTTCCACGCGCCGCTCGACCTCGTCGACGGCGCCGCGCGCGTCTACGACCCGATCGTGCGTGGCGAGGCGGGCGAGGACCTCTTCGGCGTCTTCCTGAAGGACTACGCGCCCGGTTCGTGGTGATGCGCCGATGACACCCGCCGAGCTGCGCGCGCTGCCGCTCGGCACGCGCGTCGTCGTGCGCTACCGGCTGCACGGCGACACCCACAAGGCGACGGATGCGCTCGGCGAGCTCGTGCACGTCGGCGACACCACGTGCACGGTCGCGACCCGTCGCGGCGAGGTGGTCATCGCGATCGCCGACATCATCGCCGCGAAGACGGTGCCGCCGCCGCCCGAGCGGCGCCCGCGTTCCGCCTGACCGCGATCGCGCTCGTTGCTCAACCGGTTGGGTGTGCCGCCAGCCGTTCGCAGTCGCTCGACGACGCACGGAGCCGGTTGACGGATGGTCGGGCGCGACGGTCCCGGCCGCGCACACCGGATCTCAGGCTCGCGTGGCTAGCGTGTCCCCCACCAGCGCAAGCCGCGAGCAAGGAGAGCCGCCATGGCCGAGAACCAGGACCCGACCACGACGCCCGCCCCGCGCAGCGTGCCCGCGACCTCGACCGGCGCAGACACGCAGGCCGCCTCGACCGGCCGGAGTGCCGCATCCGCCGAGCCGAAGGAGGTGCGCCTCGACCCGACCCTCGACGGCCACCAGCGCCAGGGCATCTCGGGCGCGACGTGGGTCGCGCTCATCCTGGGCACGGTCATCCTCGTGCTGCTGCTCATCTTCATCCTGCAGAACAACGAGCCGGCCGACTTCGCGTTCCTCGGCCTCGACTTCAGCCTGCCGCTCGGCGTCGCGATGCTCTTCGCCGCGATCGCCGGCGTGCTCATCACCGCGCTGCTCGGCTCGGTGCGGCTGTTCAAGGTGAGCCGCCGGGTGCGGAAGCTCGAGAAGGAGCGCGAGCAGATCAAGCAGGCGCTGCGCTGACGCGCGAGGGCCCCGAGCGCCGCTGACTCAGCCGGCGAGTGCCGGCTCGCGCACCGCCGCGAGCTCGCGCTCGCTCGGCCGCGGCACCGACGCCCACCCCGCTTGGCCGAGCCACGCGGGCACGCGACCGACCGCATCCGCGTCGCCGTCGATGCGCAGCTCCTCCGCCCGCAGCGCGTGCGCCCACGAGCGATCGCCGCGCCAGATGCGCGTCATGACCGGCAGCTGCGTCGTCACGGTCGCCGCGACCGCGAAGCCCGGGTCGAAGTCGCACAGGTCGAGGTCGCCCTCGTGGCACACGAGCCACCAGTGCGCGGCGCCCGGCTGCACATCGGTGAAGCGCATCGCCACGACCGTGCGGCGGCGGGGCCACGCCGCGATGTCGATCTGCCGGCGCATGTCCCACAGCAGCAGGTGGGGGTCGAAGTCCTCCTGCCCGAGCTCGCCGATCCAGCGCACGCCCCACGCGGCGAGCCCGTCGACGATCGGCCGCAGCTCCTCGCCCGACTGCGTCAGCCGGTAGTCGGTGCGCGAGCCCTCGACGCGCTTGCGCACGAGGCCCGCGTGCTCGAGCCGGCGCAGCCGCTTCGACAGCAGCGCGGGCGACATGTGGGGCACGCCGCGGCGCAGGTCGTTGAAGCGGGTCGAGCCGGCGAGCAGTTCGCGGATGACGAGCAGGGTCCACCGCTCGTCGAGGAGCTCCATCGCCTTCGCGACCGGGCAGAACTGGCCATATCCACTCATGTCGGCCTCCCGCATCCGGCACCCAGTGAACGCCTGTCGCGGCGCTCGCGCCAGAGGCGATCCGGTGCCGATCCGAGTACCGCGATCGGTACAGATCCAGCACTGGATGGCGGGGCGCCGCGGGAGGACAGTCGTGCCCGCGATCGACGATCGCGAACGATCAGAGAGGATCACCCCAGGAATGAACACCATCGCTGCAGCGGTCACCACTGCCGCTCCGGAGATCAAGGCCAAGCACGCCACCATGTGGGCGCTCGGCGACTACCCCGCCGTCGCGCACGAGGTCATCGCGCCCACCGGCCCCCGGCTCGTCGAGGCCGTCGGCATCCAGTCGGGCGAGCGCGTGCTCGACATCGCCGCGGGCGACGGCAACGCATCCGTGCCCGCCGCAGAGCGCGGCGCGAGCGTCGTCGCGAGCGACCTGACGCCCGAGCTGCTCGAGGCCGGGCGCGCCCGCACGGCCGGCTCCGGCCTCGACATCGCGTGGCAGGCGGCGGATGCGGAGGCGCTGCCGTTCTCGGACGGCGAGTTCGACGTCGCCATCTCGTGCGTCGGCATCATGTTCGCGCCCTTCCACGAGGCCGCGGCGCGCGAGCTCGTGCGGGTCGTGCGGCCCGGCGGGCGGATCGGCCTGCTCGCCTGGACACCGGAGGGCTTCATCGGCGAGATGTTCAAGATCATGAAGCCGTTCGCGCCGACGCCGCCGCCCGGGGCGCAGCCCGCGGTGCTGTGGGGCTCGGAGGCGCACGTGCGCGAGCTGCTGGGCGAGCGCGTCGAGCTGACGTTCCGCAAGGAGCTGCTCGATGTGCGCCGCTTCGGCTCGGGCGCCGAGTTCCGCGACTTCTTCAAGCGCACCTACGGGCCGACGATCGTCACCTACCGCGGCATCGCCGACCAGCCGGAGCGGGTCGCCGAGCTCGACCGCGAGCTCGAAGCGCTCGGCGAGCGCTACCGCGACGGCGACCTCGTGCAGCTCGAGTACCTGCTGACGACCGGCACGGTGCGGTAGGCGCACCTCCGCCAGCCCGTTCCACAGCAGGTGTAGGGCGAGTCGCTCCGAAGCGATCCGCCATCGAGCGACTCGCCCTCTACCTGTGGCTGGCTGAGGCGGCGGCGGAGGCGGCGGCCCCTCGGCTGGCCGCGGCTAGGCTCGGAGCACCGCTGCCCTGGAGGTTCTGTGCCCGTCGCACCCGTCGCCCACGCCGAGGGTCTCGCCGACTTCGTCGACGCATCCCCTTCGAGCTTCCACGCCGCCGCCGAGGTCGCCCGCCGTCTGCAGGGGGCCGGCTTCACCCCGCTCGACGAGACGGATGCGTGGCCCAAGACCCCGGGCAAGCACCTGGTGGTGCGCGACGGCGCGGTCATCGCCTGGGTCGTGCCGCAGGGCGCGACGGCGACGACGCCCGTGCGGGTCTTCGGCGCGCACAGCGACTCGCCCGGCTTCAAGCTCAAGCCGCAGCCGACAACCGGCCGGCTCGGCTGGCTGCAGGCGGGCGTCGAGATCTACGGCGGCCCGCTCCTCAACTCGTGGCTCGACCGCGAGCTGCGCCTCGCCGGCCGGCTCGTGCTCGACGACGGCACCGAGGTGCTCGCCGACTCCGGCGCGCTGCTGCGCCTGCCGCAGCTCGCGATCCACCTCGACCGCACCGCGAACGACGGGCTCACGCTCGACAAGCAGGCGCACACGCAGCCGGTGTGGGGCCTCGGCGCGCCCGAGTCGGCCGACCTGCTCGCCGAGCTCGCCGCATCCGCCGGCGTCGATGCCGCCCGCATCCGCGGCTACGACCTCACGACCGCCGACGCCGCCCGGGGCGCGCTCTTCGGCAAGGACGACGTCTTCTTCGCGGCCGGCCGGCTCGACGACCTCGCGAGCGTGCACGCGGGCGTGGTCGCGCTCCAGGCGGCCGCCGAGGGCTTCGACGGCGACCACATCCCGATGCTCGCGGTCTTCGACCACGAGGAGATCGGCTCGGCGACCCGCTCGGGCGCGGCCGGCCCCTTCCTCGAGGACGTGCTCGAGCGCATCGGCCTCGCCCTCGGTGCCGACCGCGGCGAGCGGATGCGCGCGCTCGCGTCGTCGTGGTGCGTCTCGAGCGACGTCGGCCACTCGGTGCATCCGAACTTCGCCGAGAAGCACGACCCGGTGGTGCAGCCGCTTCTCGGCTCCGGCCCGATCCTGAAGATCAACGCCAACCAGCGCTACGCGACCGACGGCGCGGGTGCCGCCGCCTGGCACGGGTGGTGCGCGGCGGCGGGCGTCTCGAGCCAGTCCTTCGTGTCGAACAACACGGTGCCGTGCGGCTCGACGATCGGGCCGATCACCGCGACGCGGCTCGGCATCCGCACGGTCGACGTCGGCATCCCGATCCTGTCGATGCACTCGGCGCGCGAGCTCGCGGGCGTGAGCGACCTCTTCGACCTCGCGCGGGTCGCCGAGGCCTTCTTCACCGGCGCCGAGGGCTGAGCCGAGCGCCGGTGAGCCAGCGGACGGGCGTCGACTACATCCTGCCGCTGCGCTGGGATGCGGCGACCTCCCGCCGCGAGCGCGCCGAGCTGACCGCCTACCTCGAGCGGCTCCGCGACTGGGCCGACGTCGTGGTCGTCGACGGCTCCGCGGAGCCGGTCTTCAGCGAACACCACCGCGCGTGGGCACCGCTCGTGCGCCACATCCGCCCCGATCGCACGACCCCGAACGGCAAGGTCGCCGGCGTGCTCACCGGCATCGACGCGACCGAGCAGCCGCGCATCGTGATCGCCGACGACGACGTGCGCTACTCCGAGTCGGCACTGGCGGATGC